>NZ_LWMS01000004.1 GCF_003149675.1 Methanosphaera cuniculi
ATATTTATTATATATTTATATCATTTAATTTTTATAATAGTATTGTTTTTATTATAAATACTGAAAAAAGAGAGAATACTTAATGTTTTTAAAAAAATAAAAAAATAGGGATTTTATAATACAGGAAGATATTCAATTACACTACATATAAGTATTATTATAATTGTAATGAGAAGATATGTATAACTTTGCATATTCATCTTATCATGTGATGTGTAAATTTGACTATCTGATGAAAATCCACGACATGCCATTGTATTATAAACTGCTTCTCCACGTTCATATGCACGTAGAAACATCATTAAAAACAGGTATCCGAACTGTTTTAATTTCCATTTATAAGGAGCTTTGTTTGAAAGTTCAAATCCACGGCTTTTCTGTGATTGTCTAATAACTTCAAACTCATCAAAAAATAGGAATAAAAATCTTACAAATAATGAGAAAATCATTCCAAACTCCTTAGGAAGATGAAGTTTACGAAAAGCCTCAGCAATAGATTGCATTGGTGTAATATATGAAAAAAGTACAACTGATGTTATACATACAGCAAGTCTTAAAAGTAAAAGTTCTGCAAATGCAATTCCTTGTTGTGTAACTGTTATACCTAATGGTAGTGTATATATTACATCACCAGGCTGAATAAATGGCTGAAATATTGCTATGAAAAATCCAAATGGGAGTATTAGAAGAACTCTAAATAACGCATCTTTTATTGAAATATTAGACATGTATATTAATATAAGAAGATATGCTTCTAAAATTGCAAAAATTGCAAAATTACTTACAGATACACTAAATACAATTACTAAAATTAGAACAATTAACTTAATTCTACTATCAATATCATGAAGTAAGCTATGTTTACTTGAAAGTGCATCTTGTGCTATTATTTCATTAAGTGAAACCATGTTTTTTTTATGCTCCTTAGTTTAAGTATCATTATATTTATATAATTCATATTATATTAATTCTTATTTAATTTTAAGTAAAGTCTTATTTAAGTTTAGTATTTATTTTTTTAATAGAAAAAAACAGTAAATTTTTTTTTTGTTGAAAATTTATAATAAAAGAAATTCCAGAAAAAATAGGGTTAAAAAAATAAAATGTTGGGAGGTTATGATATTAAGGTTGTAATTATATGCTTTTTTCTCCCTACTTTTTGCTTATGATATAAAATACACCATAAGCTATTATTACCGCAATTATTGCACCTACAATTAAACAACCTACTCCAACTAGTGGATTATCTTCAAATTCTGGAAGAGTATAATCTGGCATTGCAGGATCTATTACTTGATTTGCATCTAGTACTTCTGGATTAATTTCTTCTGCTGATTTTTCAAGTCCATCAGGATCACTTGAAGCTAGAAATGGAGATAGGATACAAACAATTACAGCAATAACGAATATTGCTATATAAACATTCTTATTTTTCATGTTAATTCATTCCTTATTGTTCTCTGTTAAATGCTAGTAGATCAGGTCTTGTAGCATCAATTCCTTTAATGATTATTACAGTTATTACAGCTTCAATAATTCCTATCATTGCATGGTATCCTCCCATAAATAGAATTCCATCAACAAGTGGGAATGTTCCACTAAGAGCCATTTCAATTGCTGCAACTACTGCTGAAATAAAACATGCTGCCCATGAAGCTATGAATATACTTGGATATTCTCCAACTTTATTTCTAAGTCCAATGAATCCATAATAACCTACAAATCCACCTACTACTCCCATGTTAAAGATATTTGCTCCTAGAGCTGTTATTCCTCCATCTCCGAAGAATAATGCTTGTATTATGAGTACAACTGTTAGTACTAAAATTGCTGCATAAAGACTGCAGAAAATAATTGCAACAAGTGCTGCTCCAAGTAAGTGTCCACTTGATCCAAATGGTACTGGGAGATTAAATGACATTATTGCAAATATACCTGCTGCTAATACTGCAAGAAGTGGTGTGTATTTTTCATCTAAGTTTTCACGACACCATCGTATTGATAATGCTACGAAGATTATTGCAATTATGTATAATATAATCCAAACTGGTGTACTAAGAAAGCCATCTGGTATATGCACTTTTAATTTCTCCTTTAATTTTTTATTATTATTTTTCTATAAATGTAATACAAGTTTTAACTTTTTTATTAATTCTTGTTATATATAAATTATTAATTATTTTCATATTTAAAACTATTTATTACAAAAACGCATAAAAAAGTCTTATTTGTAATAATATTAATTAGATACTAATTAAATAGTAAATTAATACCAAAATAAGTAATACAATTTAAATTAATCAATATAAAATAGTAATAAAGTAATACATAGTATATAAATAAAAATAAAAAAATTAATACAAAATAAGAAATAAATAATAAAAAAAGGTTTATAAAAAAAATAAAATGAAAATAGGATATTTTAATACCTATTTTTCATCAACTTCATCAGCTTTACGTGCTAATAAATCATCCATTTCTTTTTCTTTTTCAGCATAGAAATCTGGATCGTGAATTGGACAACATTTAAGTTTTTTATATGGTGAATAAAGTTCAGTTATTTCTGATTCATTTACATTTCTAATTTCTTCAAGTCTTTTAAGAATTGTTAGAATTGTACCATCTTCCATGAGTGTTGCAAGGAAACCTGGTCTTGTATTTTCTTTTTGCATAATTAAGTAGATTAGTTTCATAATTGTTAATAGATCTAATCTTTTAATTAGCTCATGGTTATTAATATATCTCCAACCTTTTTCTTCCCAATCTTTTAGATCATCAAATGTACGATAAATGTTTTCTTGGTAAAGATCATCTTTAAAGAAGTCAGCTTCTTCATCATAGTATTTTTGACCATTTTCTGTGTATATAAATCCATCTTTTTTCTCTTCAAAGTATGGGATATATTCAAGTATTGCATCTACATTTTCAATATTTGGGAATTTGAAGATGTTACCAAATGATTTGTTAAGTCCCATTTGTAGTGTTTTATAGTCTAATACTTTAATGTGTGATTTTTCATCATTAAAGAGTCTGTGATCCCATACAACTAGGATGTTACGGATATCTTCTGTTGCTTTACATTTGTATTTTATTTGGTTATCTGTAATTCTTTCAATTTCAAGTAAAAGGTAACTTGTACGTGTAATGTTACGTGCTTTTACTGAGTTTTTCATACGTAGACATATGTATGGATATTTTAATATTGGTTTGAATTTTGCTTCTAATTCTTCTGGTAGATCATGGAAGAATATTTGCATAACTGTTGTATGTTCCATACTGTTTTCTTCAATTTGCATGTAATATTCTGCAAGTTCACGTACACCTGCTTTTTGGAATGTAATTTTTCCTTTAGTTTTTTCAAGTGCTTCAAGAGTATTTAAAAGTACATATAATTCAAAGAGTTTATCATTACTCATTGCAGGAAGTATTATATTAACTATTGTATTGTATAATTCCATTTTATCCGGAAATACAAATAGTTCATCATATACTTCATATATTCGTGCAAGATTAAATAAACGATCTGTACTTTTTGCTGCAAATTCAAGAAGGTTAACATCAATAATGTCAGGTTTTTCTATGTTTTTGAAGATATCTTTTTTAAGTATTTTTGAAAGTTCTTTTTTATTTGCAAGAAGTTCTTCATTAATACGTTCAAGTTTATCATCATCAAAGTTCTTGTTTTTTATACGGTTTGCATCATCATTTTTAATGTTTTCAAAGATATATTTGATTACTCTTAGAATTTCATTATATGGTGATTGTGTTGGATCATTATCTCCAATCATATCTTCAAGTTTATCAAAGTTTTTGATTAAATCTTGTGTTGCATCTATATTTAAGAAGTAATCTACTTTAAATGCTTTTAGTTCATTTGCATCAATTTCAATGATTTTAGACATGATTTCTGCTTCATCTTTCATAATTTTTGTAAATAAGTAGTGATGAAGTCTTGTTTCTACGTAATTAAATACAGTTTGTCTGTCATAATTACTCCAAATTTCAACTAATTCTTCGTCCATTTAATTATTCTCCTATATAGCTTATTTTTTTATTTAATATTGAGTTTATAATTGTTATGTGAATTTTTATGTTTTATAGTATTGTAATATCTTCTATAATCCTTATTTATGAATATTTTATAACAATTAGTAAAATCTTTATCTATTAAGTAATTATTATTTTTTAACATACCTAAATATAAAGTTATTATAAATAAATCAGTTAAAATAAGAGAAAAACTTATAGTTAGTTAAAAATAATTTAAAAAAAATATAAAAAAAAGTAATGGAGTGGATTTATTTTAAAGTAGAGTTTCAGCTATTTCTTTAGCTTCTTCATGTTTTGTGTGTACATCTTCAAGCATTTTTTCAAGTAGTTCTGATGCACATGCTTTACATTCTCCACATACCATTTCACCACTAAGACAACGCTCTCGTATTTCTTTAAGTTTATTATCATCATCTACCAGGTGATATACTAGAAGTTCATAGATTGAACATTTATCAACTTCTCCTCCTAGTTCTTTTTGTTCTTTGAGACTTTCACGTCCACCTGTTTTTGCACTTTTAACTTTTTTGGTTGCATCTTTTATTGAGTCAGTTAGATATATTGCAGTTTTTGGTTTACTACTACTCATTTTATCACCAGTTAATCCGGTCATGAAACGATGGAATGTTGCTGATGGTTCAATAAATCCATATTCATCATTAAATCTAGATGCAAGATCACGTGTTAGTCTGATGTGTGGGTCTTGATCTGGTCCTACAGGTACTATAACTGGTTTTGGTCCTCCATATTTTTCAAGTTGTGGATGTAGTATGTCTGCAACCTGAAGAAGTGGTGTGTAGATGTGTGATATATTAGTACTATTATCAAATCCATATATACTACGCATCTGGCTAAATGTTACCTTACTTCCTAGTGTGTATGCAAGATCTTTTACATCATCATTTTCTGATTGTAAGTAAAGATGGAAGTTATCAACTGTTACATCAAGACCAAGTGCTATGTAATTTGTAATATATTCATCAAGTGCAAGTTTACGTGCTTTTTCTTTTGATATTCCACGTGCTGCATATGCTTCCATGTCAGCTATTGAAACGTAAATGTCAGATCCTTGTTGTTGATACCATTTTAGTTGATCAACTACCATTTTATGTCCAATATGCATCTTTCCACTTGGCATCATACCTGTCATTGTAGCAAATTCACTACCATTTTTAAGTGCATCTGTTATCTTTTTATAATCACGTTGACCAAAGATGATTCCACGTCTCATAAGTTTACTTGGATTTTTAATATTATCTAAATTATCAGAAAATGCTTTTATACCAAATTGTTCTGTAAGTTTTTCATAATCTATAATTGATGAACCCCATGGATCTATCATATTCATATCTAATTCATTCCTCCACAAAAAAAAGTTTATTTATGTATAAATATAGAAAGTAAAAAAAAATTCTATTTTATTTTTTCTCATCCTATTGTGTATTATTTATTTATATTACACATATCTAAAAAAATTTATTATAAAAAAAAAGAGGATAAAAAAAAGGGAAAGTTAAAGTGTTAGTTTTTTTTTATGGTCTTGTCCATTCTATGTCATAGTATGTTATGTTATATTCATCATCTACAACTGCAAGAAGTAAACTTTTTCGAACTCCATGTGCTACTCTCACATAACTTGAAAAATCACGAGCTTTTATTGATTGTTCTTCTGAAAGTATTTTAACTAAATGATTTGAATGTCCTTCTCCTGGTTTATGTCCTCGTTCATATATTCTAAAGTCACTTCCATACTTAAATCCAGTTTTTATTATATATCCACGTGTTCTTAGATCTTCATATACTAGGTAATGTGAGTATATTTGTTTTTTACGTATTATTTCTGAGAGTTTTTCTGCTGTTATCTGTTCTTTGTGTTCTGTAATTATGTAGATTTTTCCTTTTTTAAGTAAGTATAATGCTTCAATTAATGATAGTTCTAATCCAAAGTCTGTTAAATTACCATAGAATCGTTTATTATATAAATTATGGGCATTAACATCTTTTACAATTACTCGATCATCATATAGTATTGATTTCATTGAAATTTTAAACACCAACCTTAATTTTATAGTATGTTGATGCTTTTAAGATAGTCAATACTTTGAAGTACTTCTGCTTTTGTATTAACTTCTATTACACAGATATCATCATATTTTTTATCTTTTAATATTTCAAAGATTTTTGGAAAATCAATGTTATGTTTTCCTAGTGCATCATGCATGTCATATGATCCATCATTATCACTTAAATGAATATGATGAATATTATCAGAAGCTAGCATTTCATCGGGTGTAAAACCATTATTATGTCCATGACCTACATCCATTGTTATTCCTGAGTGTATATCTGTATCTATAAAGTCAAATAATGCATCAACATTTGTAAATAGCATACGTTCAAATAGGGGCATGTTTTCAACACACATCATAACACCATAATCTTCAGCACTTTTTTGTAATTTCTTAAGTGACTCTGTATTATAATCAAGTATTTTTTCAGGATACTTTAATGCCATAATTGGTATAGATCCAGGATGTACTACTACACGATTTGCACCTATTTCATTTGCAAGTTTAAATGAGTCACATACAGCTTCAATTGATGTATTACGTATTTTATCAACATGTGATGCTATGTTTACATCTGACATTGGTGAATGAAGGCTAATGTTAATATCATGATTTGCAAAATCATCATATGTTAGGTGGTCATATGGGTATTCATGTATAACTTCAAGGTAATCTAATTTCTGATCATCTATGAAGTTTAATACATTTTCTATTTTTGCTGGATATAATCCTAGTGTTGAAACACTTATTTTCATTATGTTCAAGTCCCCTATAGTTTATTTTTTATTTTTATTATTATCTTTTTTTTTAGTATGCATCTTCGTTTCTTAAACGTGCATATACTGGTTCATCTTTTTTCATTGCACGTATTACAATTTCTGCCATTTCAATATCTTTTTTAAGTCTGATATTTGCCTTTTTACCTACTGTTGCTGTGAAAAGGTATTCATCTTCAACAATAATATCATAGCTTGAACCAATATCTTCTTTATTAAAGTTTAATGATAGATAATTTCCTGATACAGAAACATTTATTGGTATTTTACTATCAATATTTTTTATTTCAAGTTCTTCAACTTCAATACTTATTCCTGCTTTTTCTTCGATTTTATCTATTGTTTTACCATTTTTACCAATTATTACTCCTGCATGATCTGGATCAATTTCAAGTAGTGCACGTTTATCTGATATTAAAGATACTTCCATTATTGCTTTTGGTGCAACTTTTAGTACTTCTTTTCTTATTGTTCGTTCTACTATTTTTTCAACTGGAGTTTTTTCACGTTCATTTTCTTCATCTTGTAATGAAGCATAGTTTTTCTGGATATCCATTACAATTGTTTGTTCACCATATGTGTAGATTTCATAGAGTAATTCATCAGTTTCAAGATCTTTAATTTCAATTACAGGACGTGAAAGATCTGCTTCAAGCATTCCTGTTGGTACTTTTACAGTCATCTCTAATGCATATACATGTTTTACTTCTCCATCTTCTATATAGATTGTTGTATCTATTACAGATGGTATAATACCAAGTTCTAGTCGTCCAAGTAATCTTTGTACAGCATCAATTGCACGTGTTGCATGTACAACTCCAATCATTCCTACACCAGCTAGACGCATATCTGAGTATATTTCAAAGTCACGAGTTTTACGTACTTCATCAAATATTGTGAAATCTGGTCTTACAAGTAGTAGTATATCTGCTGTGTTTTCCATGTTACCTTCAAGTGGTGCATATTGTGTTATGTTAGCATCAAGATTTAAATCACGTGGTGATTCCATGGTTTTTACAATTTTTTCCATATCATAATGATAATATTCAGCTAGTGCTTGTGCAAATGTACTTTTTCCTGCTCCAGGTGATCCTGCAATTAGTATTCCTTTTGCATCATTTTCAAGACGTTGTAGAAGTTTGTCTGATATGTCATAGTCATCTAGATCTAGTTTGTTTACTGGTTTTATTGCTGTTATTTCATATCCATCTGCAAATGGTGGTTTTGCTATTGTGATTCTTAGATCATTAAATTGTACTACTGTTACTCCTTTTTTGTCGATTTCTATGAAACTATCATGTCTGTGTTTGGTTTGTTCTAGTATTTCTTTTGCTATTCTATCTAAGTCATTGTATCTTAGTGCTTTGTAGTCAAGTTCTACTAATTCTACATGTCCTGGTACTCCTCTTTTTGCCATTGGTGTTGTATTTTCTCTTAGGTGTACTGAGGATATGTTTTCTGTGAAGTATTTTTCAAGTTCTGTTTTGTTATATGCAATTGGTTCTACATCTTTTTTGTAGTAGTATGCTGTTACTCCTTGTGCTTCTGCTATTTCTTTTTGAAGTTTGTCACTTGTTAGGAGTGTTGCATGGTATTTTCGTGCAATATCTCGTATCATTGCATCGATTTCTCCTCCCCCTGCTATTGATATTTCTTCAAGGTTTGGTCTTCTTCCTACAAATTCAAGTGTTATTATTCCATCTTCTGATAATCTGCGTAGTTCTTTTAATTCATCTATTCCTTTATATCCTATTTCTTTTCTTTTATTTGCATGATTTTCTATTTCTGATGGAACTGCTTCTGGGATTAGTACTTGTATTTCATTATTGGTTTTTCTAAATTCATCTTCTATTAGTTTACTTACTTGTTGGTCTATTATTATGCTTGTATCTGGTACTAGTTTAAGCATTGTTAATACCCTCCATGATATTTTTTCGTGCTTCAATCTTTTTTTTTATTCCTTATATACAATGTCGGGATTAAATACAATGTTATTTTTATTTTCTTTTATGTTTTCACCATCATCTGTAATTTCTGTGTAGAAACAGGAGTAATGTCCTGTATGACATGCTCCTCCTATTTGTTCTACTTTAAATAATACAGCATCACGATCACAGTCTATGTGTATTTCATGTATTTTTTGGATGTGTCCTGATATTTCACCTTTGAACCATACTTCATCACGGCTTGTACTATAGTAGTGTGCTTTACGAGTTTTTACTGATTTTTCATATGCTTCTTTATTGATAAATGCTACCATTAGTACTTCGCCTGTTTCATAGTCTTGAGCTATTGCTGTTGCAAGTTCTTTATCACCTATTTTGTGTCTGAAGTTAAGTTCTATCATTGTGTATCATCATCTTTTAGTATTAATTCTATAAGTTCATCTTGTGGTATTGTTACTTGGTTTCCAGTTTTCATGTTTTTAAGTGTTGCTGTGTTATCTGTGATTTCTTTATCTCCTAGCATTACAACGTTATTTATGTTGTGTGTGTTTGCATATGATAGATTTTTCTTAAGTTTTTTACCTTTAAGATCTATGTCTGTGATAATATCAGCACCTCTTAATTGTTGTGCGATTTGTATAGCTTCTTTTTTAAAGTCAGGTTTTATTGGTACGATTAGTACACGTTTGGTGTTATCTTCTGGTATTTGAATGTTTTGTTTATGATATGCTTCCATTATACGATCAAATCCAAATGCAAAACCTGTGGATTCTACTTCTTCTGAGTCAAATAATCCCATGAGGTTGTATGTTCCTCCACCTGTAATTTGTTTTTCAGCACCAAGATCTGGTACATATACTTCAAATACTAAGCCTGTGTAATAATCAAGTCCTCGTGCTATTGAAAGTTTTACTGTGTAATCTGTAAAGTTATATGCTTCAATTATTTCTAGGATAGAATCAAGTTCAAGTACTGCTTCATATGCTTCTGGTATTTCTTCAAGTTCTGGTTTGATTTTATCTAGATCTTTGCGTGTTCCATTAACATTTATAATATCATTGATTATTTGTTGGTTTTTCATGTCGATTTTTAGATCTTCCATGATTTCTTTTAGATGTTCATAGTCTTCTTTATCTATACTTGCTATGATTTCTGTTTGTTTTTGGGCATCTACATCAAGATGATTTAGTACTCCTTTTATTATTCCAAGGTGTCCTATTGCAACTTCATAGTTTTGTATATTAAGTTTTTGTAGTACTTCATTTGCCATTGCGATTATTTCTGCTTCGTTATATATTGGTGTTCCACCTATTACTTCTATTCCAAATTGCCAGAATTGTCTGTATCTTCCAGCTTGTGGTCTTTCATATCTAAAGCAGCTTCCGAAGTAGTACATTTTTAGAGGTTTTGCTTCTCTTTGAAGGTTGTTATTATATAGTCTTGCAACACTTGCTGTCATTTCAGGTCTTAATGCAAGGTCTCTTTTTCCTTTATCTTGGAAGTGGTATAGTTCTTCTTTGATTCCTTCGCCTGAACGTGTTGTAAATAGTTCTAAATCTTCAAAGATTGGTGTTTTTATTTCTTTAAATCCGTAGTTTTCTACTGTTTTTCTTATGGTATTTTCTACATATTTTCTTTCTTCTAAATCTTCAAATAGAAAATCACGTGTTCCTCTAGGTTTTTTAAATTCCATGTTTAATATACATCCCTTTTATATTTTTTTTGGTGTTGATGTGATTAACCTAATTTTTTTTTCTTATAAAGTTAACATTGTATTTAATCCCTTAGATACTTTTTTTTTCATGTTAAGTATGCTAGAAGACCATACCAAAAAGAGGAGTTAAAATGTTTTTTTTTAATCTTTTTTTTTTTGATAGATAAACTAACATGTTAACATAGTGTATCTTGTGTTTTTAGTCTTTTTTTTAGAAAAAAATAATATTTATTTTTTTTTTTGATAATTAGATAATCTCTTTTTTTTTAATATCATTAATGTTAAAATTAGGATTCTTAATCTACATTATTTTTTTTTGTTAATTATAATATATGAGAATAAGAAATAAAAATTTTTAATGGTAGTTATATTATTTTTTTAGATTAAAAAAAATATCTTTTTTTTATTAGAATTATTTACTTTTTTTTCTAAAAAAAATCTAAATACTTTTTTTTATAATTAATTAAACTTCCACTATAAATAATTACTATAAAATAGTTATATTTATGTAATTACTTAAACAGAAATTTAACATATGATAAAGAATATTAATATTTATATATTTACTAGTATATAAATATTTTGATAATATTTATGAAAAAAACATAAAAAGTGAAAGTATAATGATAACAGGAAAAACCAAACTAACAGGTGTAATAGGACACCCAATAAAACATTCATTCTCACCACCAATGCACAACACAGCATATAAAAAAATGAATATGGACTATGTATATGTACCATTTCACATACTACCAGAAAACATAGATAACCTCATAACATCAGCAAAAACCATGAACATACAAGGACTAAATGTAACAATACCCTATAAAACAACCATCATACCACAACTAGATGAAATCGATGAAATAGCCCAGAAAATAGGAGCTGTAAACACAATACAATTTAAAAATGGAAAAGCAAAAGGATATAATACAGATGGAATAGGAGCAATTAAATCACTTAAAAAATATACAGACCTTGAAGATAAAAATATTCTAATATTAGGAGCTGGAGGAGCATCAAAAGCAATCACATTTACACTAACATATGAAAATCCACAAAACATAACAATAGCAAACAGAACACAACAAAATGCAGATACCTTAATTGAAAATATCAAAAAACAAACACCATATACTAATATATCATATATACCAATACAAAACACAGATGAAATAATTGATGATATAGACATAATAATAAACACAACACCAATAGGAATGACACCAAACATAGATGAATGCCCAATAAATACAGATAAAATCAATCAAAAACACACAGTAATGGACATAATATACAACCCACTAGAAACAAAACTACTAAAAAAAGCAAAACAACAAAAAGCACAAACCATACCAGGAACACACATGCTAGTAAACCAAGGAATAGAAGCATTCAAAATATTTACAAATCAAACACCAAAATATGAATACTTCGAAAAACCACTACTTAAAATACTAACACAAAAACAATAAACTCCCATAATCATCTTCTTTTTTTTATAAAAAACTATTAGAATATGTAAAAATAGTTAACTTGCTAAATTATGAAAGAGTAAATCATCTAATATGTAAAATTAAAATTAGAGTAAATAATATAATAAAAAGAGTAATTATTTTTTTTTAGAATAATCAAATTCTAAAAAAATTCCATTAATGTTTTTAAAAAAAAATTTCAAGCAGAAAAAAGAGAAGAAAAAGAAAACAATTTATATGAAAAAACACACTACTATTTTTTCATAATCATAATGGTGAAAACACACTACTATTTTCAACACTTTCTTTTCTTATGGATGATTCTTCTTCTTTTTACTGACTAATATAATTATTTGAAATAGTTGTAGTTGTTAAACCACATAAAAAGAAATATGATTTCCACTTATATAATTACATTTCAAAGATTACTAAAAAAGATTAGAAATCACTACTTTTCTATTCCTTTTTAAATTTATAATTCATATTTCTATAATTTTATCCCACTTTGTAATTTAACATAACCTTGAATTATTTCATTTGATTTAGTTTGTCTATTTTTTTTAACACTATATTTTTTGTATACTTATTTTTAAGATATGAATAAAATAAAGTAAATTGTACTCATCCATTTTATACTTTATTTTATAACTGTTTATCGTTTGATGGTTGTTAAATGTGATTTATGTGATAATTATTATTATTAATTACTGATTAATGTTATCTGCTTGTTTATTTGTACAATTTTATCATAGTATTTGATTTCAAATTTGGAAAATTTTTTTTTATGTTAAGTCATGGTTATAAAAAAAAATCTAACTTTTTTATATTAAACATTCAAAAACTTTTTTTTTCGTATTATCTTAACTTTAACTTATTTGAAAAATTTTTAATGATTTTATTTTATATGAAACACTTTTGTCTATATTTTTAAAGTAAAGGTAACTTAATTTTGTTCTTTATGTATTATTTAGTTAATTGTCTGGAGGAAAAACTTAAAATATTACGAAAAAAATTTATAACTTTTCAAATTTCCCTTTTTTTTTGCATGTTTTATTAGTTTTTTTTTTATTCCTGATCTAACTTTTTTTTTTGATTATTTTTTATTTTTTTATATTTGATTATACTATTATAATTAAATTAACTACAAAATCTTTTAATACTTCAACATTATACAATTTTACACTACATCTCTATGTATAAAGTTGTGTGACCAAATATCATTAGATTTCGAATTATCTTTAATATAATAATACACTTATACTATTTTACATATGTAGTATTTAAAGGTATATTACTTTCAATACGAACTAACCTTTTTTAATTAAATGTATGAATGTTTTTTATAAAAATAGTGTGTTTAAAATTTTTTTAAATTTTTTAAAAAATAATTTGGAGTTTATTTTGTAAATAAAAAAGAATAAGGTTAGAATAGTAGACCTATTCTTTTTTTATTCCTGTGATTCTTAATCCACCGTAGTGTGATTTGTATTTTATGTTTAATCCGATTAATAGTGGTGTAATTTTTTCTATCATTCGTGCTTTTTCTAGTTTTCCACAGTCAATACATTCTATTCCTGGTATTTTTTCGATAAGTTCTATTGCTACTTTTTTAGCTTCATTATCGTTTCCTGCTATTAGACAATCAGAATCTATTGGTTCTGGTATGTTTTCTAAAAGTGAGTTACTTACATTGTTAAATGCTGCGATAACTTTTGCATCAGTGTTTTTTAGGATTTTTGCTGTTCTTTCTGCTGCTGATCCTTCCATTAAATCAATAAATCTTGCTGGTGATCCACCTATTGCTGTTTCTAATGGTACTGTTGCATCCATTATGATTTTATCTCCAACATGGTCTTTTATTGTTTGTAGTGTTGATTTTTGTGCAGATAATGGTACTGTTAATATTAGAATCTCTCCTTCTTCTGCTGCAACTTCATTTGCCATTCCTACCATGCTGATATTTTCATAGTCTTTAAGTTCTTCTAATGTTTCTTCAACTTTCATTAATGCTTTTTCTTCTTTACGTGATCCTATGATAACATCTTCACCTGCAATTGCAAATCTTTTTCCAAGATTTAATCCTTGTGATCCTGTTCCACCAATAATTGCTATTTTCATTTTATCTGAACCTCTATATTTTTAATCTATATTAAATTTAAAATTTTTTTTCTATTTGATTATAATTATTCATAATGGTTTATAATTATTAATCGTTATTTATAATATCTTCAATTTAATATATAAAATTATTTAAAAAAAGCAACTGAGTATATAAACTAAGTAAAAAAGGAGGAGAAAATAAGGTATTATTTTGTTTTATATAGCATCAATACCTTTCTCACCAGTTCGTATACGGATAACTTCCTCAACTTCTGATATGAATATTTTACCATCACCAATAGCACCAGTATATGCTGAATCACGTATAACTTGTATGATTTCATCAACTTTGGTATCTTCTGTTATAATTTCAAGTTTAATTTTTGGAATAAGATCTATCTTATATGTATTTCCCCGGTATTTTTCTGTTAATCCCATCTGGTTTCCATGTCCTTTAACATCTACTACTGTTATTCCATTACAATTAATTTCATTAAGATTGTTAATTACAATGTCAAGTTTTTCTGTACGTATTATTGCTTCAACTTTTTGAATCATATTATTATCTCCTATACTTTTATTTTATGATATTTCTTATTTGATTAAATACTTTTTAAGCTAATTTTTTGGTTATAATATTTTCTAGTATTTATACTAGTGGTACACCAGTTAACTTAGATGCTTCATATGTTAATGCTACAAGATCTTGTTTTTCAAGTTTTTGAAGATCTGTATTTCCTGCTTGTTGTGTTAGCATTTCAGCTTCTTTTGTCATAGCTTTAATATAATTTGCAACTTTTATTCCACCACGAACAGGGTCAAGTCTTCGTCTAAGTCGTCTATCTTGTGTTGCAATTCCCTTTGGACAGTTTCCTTTACTGCATGCTTGACATACCTGGCATCCTATTGCAACAAGTGCTGCTGTACCAATATATGTAGCATCAGCTCCAAGTGCTATTGCTTTTGCAACATCAGCTCCTGAACGTATTCCACCAGCAGCAATAAGATTAACTTCAGATCTGAGGTTTACCTCTTTTAGTGCTTCATCAGCTTTTACTATTGCTTCAATTGTTGGAATTCCAGAATGTTCTGTTATAACATCAGGTGCTGCACCTGTTCCACCTTGCATTCCATCAATAACTATAATATCAGCACCTGCTTTTGCTGCTATTTTAACATCTTCTTTCACACGACCTGCAGTAAATTTAACAATAATAGGTACTTTCCAGTCTGTAATATCACGAAGTTGAGCTATTTTCATTCCAAGATCTTCAGGTCCTACAATATCCATGTGTCGTGCAGGACTAAGTGCATCCATACCTTGTGGTATATTACGAATATGTGCAACTTCTGCTGTTACTTTATCAGCTAGAAGATGTCCTCCCATTCCTGATTTTGCACCTTGACCTATTTTTATTTCAATAGCTTCAGCATTATTAAGATAACTTGCATTTACACCAAAACGTCCTGATGCATATTGTGCTATTAGTTTATCAGCATAATAACGTTCTTCTGGAAGCATTCCACCTTCACCAGTGTTTGCTGTAGTTTGAGCTAGTGTTGCACCTTTTGCAAATGCTATTTTAGTTTCCTTACTTACAGATCCAAATGACATAGCTCCTATCATTATTGGTGTTGCTATTTTTATTGGATTTTCAGCATAACGAGCACCAAGTGTTACATCTGTACGACAAGGTTCACGGTATGAATCTATTGGTGGTCTTGATACTTGAGCTGGTAGTATACTTAGATCATCAAACGTTGGAATATGTCTTAATGCTCCACTTCCTCGCACTTTATAGTTTCCAGTTTCACTTTTTCGTTTTATTTCAGAAAGTGTACTTGATGTCCATACTCCACGGTTTTCATTAGGATTTGATACTACATTTATTGCATGTGTTGGACACATCTTCTCACATATCTTACAACCAACACATCTTTCTAGATATACTGGTATTGGTTCATCATTTATGACCTGGTATACATCATGAGGACAGTTAACATAGCAGCTATAACAGTTTTTACAGTTATTTTTATGTGGATTATCACATAGGTAGTTACAACATCCTGGTCTGTCATTGTTTTGTTTACAAATTTCAGATCGTCTATTTACAGTAAATCCCATAGTTTTCTAATCCTCCCCTAGTGCTTTAAATACTGGACATACTGAGTATTTACTTCCAGCTGATTTTATTATTTCATCCATATCATCAGTTAGTTTTGCATATGGTTTCCATGCATTATCATCTTTTTTATCAACTACCATTGCCTTAGTAATAATATCATGATCAAGTAAGTATTTTATGAGTGTTGTTATAACACCACCATCCTGGGTTATGTAATTATCATTACTTTTTAATGTCATAATATTTAGATAATTACCCATATCATCACAGTCAACTTTTAAATCTTCAGGTGTGTAAGTTCTTGGACAGAATGTAAAACACATATGACAATCATCACGACATTTTCCTTGTTTTCTTGGCTTTGTATCATCAATAATAATCAAGTTATCAGGACATAAATATTCACATGCTCCACATAATACACATGCTCCAACATCTATTACATTATCTTTCAGATCAGTGAAGTTTGATTCCATATTTTGTGATAATATTTCATTATCTGATATTTCTCGTGTATAAAGTACTGGTTTTGATCTAAGTTCATGATCTTCTATATTTTCTTGGTTGTCATGTTTCTTTTTTTGTGATAATTTATTTAGTATACCAATTTGTTTTTGTGTTAATGGTTTTGATGTGAAGTAGTTTTGTTTTATTGCATCATCTATTATGTGTTGTGCATCAAGATTTCTTATTATTACAGTTGAGTAATTATCATCAGATCCTATTGATCCTACTGATATATCAGCATTTTGTGATGTTAAGTCCATACAGATATGACAGTTTTTACGTACTACACTTTTAAGTTCTCCAAGTGGAATTTTAGTAATTGAATCATCATCAAGTGTTATGAATGCATGTCCTTTTTCAATACGGAATTTCTTAATACTATCATAGTCTATATTGTATTTTTTTAGGTGTTCTTTAAAGTATGAATATGAGAAGTTTTCCATACAAAAAAGTCCAATTTTAAGTTTTATAGGAGTATCTAGGAATTTCTGGATCTTTGCTGCAGCTTGTATTTGACATGGTGTTGATATTATTGCTACTTTTTCATCTGATATACTCATCTTATTTCACCTCACTATCAAGTAGTTTGTTTTCATTTGTTATTTTCTTAAATTTTGTATAGTCAAGATCTGTCAGATTAAAATTGTAAGGTGTGAGTATTTCTTTTAGTTGTTTTTGATCCTCAAGTGTAGTTTGATTCATTATGGCATTTTTTCCAAGACTTTTAACATCTCCCATAACATATATTTCTCCACGCATTATGGATTCTCCTACATCATCTGTAACATCACCTAGAATTATGAGTTTTCCTCCCATCATAAGAAGTCCTGTCATAAATCCACTATTTCCACCTATTATTATGGTTCCACCTTTCATGATTTCACCAGTACGTGATCCGGTATCACCATATATTACTATAGTTCCACCATATATTCCCTGTCCTGCTCCATCACCAGAACCTCCATCTATGATTAGTTCACCACTTGTCATGTTATCACCTGCAAACCATCCAGCATTACGTTTGATATGTACTTGTGGTCCATCTATCATTGTTGCAACAAAATATCCTGCAGATCCATTTATCTCAATTTCCACATCTTCCATAAGTCCTGCTGCAATGTTGTGTTTTGATTGTGGATTTTCTATGATGAGTTTATCATAGTATTTTGCATGTTCTTTTATTGTGCGTGTTAGGGTTTTTTCATCCATGTTTTTTGCATCTATAATATATTCTTTAATAATAAAGCCCTCCACCTATTTTTTTTATATTGTATATGCTCGTACTTCTCCTGGTGCAATTTGTTCTACATGTTGTGTGTCTATTACATCTTGTAGTGCCATTTCCTCTGATGCTATTGCAAATATATCATCATTTTCTGCCATTACACCTGGTCTTAGTCCTAGTTTATCTTTTGCAATACCAATACCATCTGGTGTTCCTACAAGTATTGAAAATGGTCCATCAAGATCACATACTGCAGATTCTAATGCCTCTTCAAGATGATATCCTTCACTTAATTTATCAGCAATATAGTGTACTATACATTCTGTGTCATTGTATGATTCAAATGTATGTCCTTTACGTTCTAGTGGATCTCGTATTTTCCAGTAGTTTGTTATTTGTCCATTATGTACAACTGTTATATCAGGTATTATGTAACTTTGGTATGGGTGTGCATGATATCTGTCTATTTTACTTTCTGTTGCAAAACGTGTATGTCCTATTCCGTGTGTTCCTTTAACTTCTTCTACATTATATCTTTTAGCTATATCTTTTACTAATCCTACATCTTTTATCATTTCAAATGAGTGTGAACCATTTATTACGCGAATATCTTCAATTATGTCAAGATTACTAATAAGAGGTTTTAGTAACTCATAGTTTTCAAGTTCTATAACACAACGATAAATATTATAGTTATCTGTGGATGGTATTATTTGATCTTCATATATTGGACTTATCTGTGTGAGTGTTGTTTTTAGTTGATCTATAAGTCCTGGTTTATCTTTTACTTCTACATTTAATTGGTATTGATTATCAGGTAAGTTTAATCCTCCATATATTGCAAATCCTGCAGAGTCAGGTCCTCTATGTTGGAGTGATTTAAGCATTGCTGTAAGATTTTCACCTACATTGTGTTGTTTTTCATCCTTATATAGTACTCCTGCTATTCCACACATCTTTGTACCTCTTGTATAAATTTCTGATGTATTAGTGTATTATCTGTTAATTCTGGATGGAATGCTATTGCCATGTATTGATCTTTTTTTATTGCTATTATTTTATCATCATATGTACTTAGAACTTCTACATCATCTGGTACATTTTCAATATATGGTGCTCTTATGAATATTCCTGGATATTTTTCACCATCAAAGTCTATTTCTGCTTCAAATGACATTCTTTGTCTTCCAAATCCATTTCTTTTAACTTCTACATCAAGTAATTCTAGTAGTATTTGGTCACGTTTTGTTTTAGATGATAGTAGTACTAATCCTGCACATGTTCCAAGTACTGGTATTTTACTTTCTTTAATATAGTTAAGTAATCCTGTTTTTTCAAGGTGCATTCCTATTGTTGAGCTTTCTCCACCTGATATTATTAGTGCATCACAGTCTTTTATGTCATCAAGTATGTTTATGAGTTTGGTTTTTCCTTCAATATTCATATCTTTGAATGCTTTTTGTGTTATTATTTGGTGTTCTTCAACATCTCCTTGTAAGTTTAAGATTCCTATTGTTATCATTTTTTTATATCTCACATATTTTTTTTCTAAAAAATTAGATAATTTATCGTATTATATTTTTTTTGTGTAAAGTTTTAATTTCTTAATTATATTGTTTGTTTTTACAAAAATATAAATTGATATTGTTAGTTTATTGTCAAATTTTTTAACTAAAAAAATAGAAGAAGTTTAAAAAATAGTTTATAAAATATTATTTGTATAAAAATAGTTTTCTAAATAATGTTTATTTTAAACATTGAAATAAATTCATGTTTTTTTTGGGGTTATAGTATTTATAAAAAAAGAAGTCTGAAGGTGAGGTGAGGTGGTGGTTAATATTTTTTTTATTTTATGTCTAGTTCTTCTCGTACTAGGTATGTGCATTTTTTAACTGCACGTGCTGCATCTAGGAATTGTTTTTTTTCATCTTCATCCATTTTTAGTGGTACTATACTTTTTATTCCATTTTTACATAGAATTGCAGGCACACCAAGTGATACATCATATACTCCTTCTACTTCACCTTCAAGATATGTGCTTACAGTTAAGATTTTTCTACTATCATTTACTATTGTTTTAATAAGGTTTGATACAGCATATGATGGTCCATATTCTGTTGCTCCTTTTTTGCTTATTATTGTATTTCCAGCAGATCTGAGTCTTTTTACTACTTCATCAATATCTAGTGGTATGCTTTTTACGAAGTTATGTAGTAGTACTCCACCAATGGTTGTGTAGCTTAGTAGTGGAACCATGTGATCTCCATGTTCTCCTATTACGCGGGTGTTTATTTCTCCACTGTTTATTTGGAAGTATTGTGCTAGTATTATTTTAAGTCTTAGTGAATCAAGGTGATTTCCTAGTCCGATTACTCGGTTTTTATCAAAGCCTGACATTTTAAGTGCTATTGTTGTCATTACATCAACAGGGTTTGTTACAATTAGTATGATTGAATCTGGTGCATGTTTTGCTATTGCTTGTGAGTATTCACTTACTATTTTTGCATTTGGTATTGCAAGTTGTAGTCTTGACATTCCTTCTTTTCTTGGTATTCCTGATGATATTAGTACAACTTCACATCCTTCTAGATCTTCATAGCTACATGTTGGTGTTAGTATACAATCCATATCTTCTGCAGCTAGTGCATCATACATATCTAGTACTTCTCCGGTTATTTTTTCATAACTACTTTCTCGTGCAAATAGTACTATTTCATCTATACTATCTTCTTTTGCTAGTGTGAATGCTACATTTTTTCCTATTGTTCCTGATGCTCCCATTATAGCGATTTTTGCCATTTTATATCAAGTCCCTTCTATATTCTCAATATTTTTTTTTATCCTATGTTTTTATTTGATTTCCATTTTTTTTTTAATAAAAATATTTTTTTTGTATTTATTTAATTATATTTTTAATTGTTATATATAATAAAACTTTTAGTATATTTTTTAGTATATTATTATTTTGTATAAATTTTAATGTTATATGATGTTTAATTGTTTAAATTAGAAAAATTATTAATATACGTTTATCATGGGATATGATTATGTTTTTTCATATTTTATAAGATAATTTTAATTTGTTTTATTAAGTATTTTATAAAAAAAGATAGTATTTTTTTTTTGGGGTGGTTAATAATATTTGTAATAAAAAGATTTATGAAAAGAATAAAATGATGAAGGAGGTGGTGATATAATATATATTTTTTTTTATTCTAGTTTATCTTCATCTGGTTCTTCTTCATCTTCATCAAATGTTCCATTAATAAATGCACGTGCATTATATTGGATGTATCCACTTTCATCATTATCTGCAAGATCTTGTAGTATTGCCATTGTTTCATCTGTTCCTATTTTTCCTAGTCCAAATACTGATCCTGATCTTACAAAGCTTCTTTCATCATTTGCTGCTTTGATGAAAACATCTGTCATTGATTCATCTGCATTTTTTGCAAGTGCCCATATTGCACCACCACGTGCTCTCCAGTTTGGATCATCTGCTAATTTTAGGAGTGTTTCATGTGCTTTTTCACCATATTCTGATAGTGCTGAGCTTGATTCACGTCTTACCCATTTATTTTGATCATGTAATAATTGTGCAAATATTTCTATTGATGCTGGGTCATTAAATTGACGAAGTAAGCTTATAATTGGAAGTTTTACACCTTTTGGATGTTCTTTTTTAACTACTTCTTCATGTAACACATCTAATGATTCTGGCATGTTCATTGCTATTGTGTTTTCAGCTTCAAGTTTTACAAAGTCATCTTTATCTGATAATTTTAATACTGCATCTTGTATTTCTTCTTTACTCATTTTTTAATTTCTCCATTACTCTTATTTTTTTTCTTATTTTTTTTATGTTCACTTTTTAATTATTATTTTTATATTATTATTTTTATATTTTTTATTCTAAAAAGATTTGTCATTAAAAATAATTATATAATTACTTTTTTTTAATAAATAAATATAATAAAAAGCCCAAATATTATAACAAATACAAATAATGAAAACTATTTTTTTTTCTTAATATTTTTTTTTGAAAATAAATTTTATATAAAATAAGTATATGGAGATTGAATAACTGTGTATAAAATTACAACAATACCTGGAGATGGAATAGGTAAAGAAGTAATGAAACCTACAATAGAAATTCTAGAAACATTAAACACCCAATTTGAATTCATACACAAACCAGCAGGAGCTGAATGTTACAAAGAATATGGGACAAACTTACCTGAAGATACTATTGAAACTACTAAAAAAACAGATAGTACACTCTTTGGAGCTGTAACATCAATACCACAACAAAAAAGTGCAATTGTAACACTAAGACGTATTCTAGATTTATATGTAAATCAAAGACCAATAAAATCATACACCAATCCTGATATAAACTTTACAATAATACGTGAAAACTCAGAAGGACTCTATTCACACCTAGAAGTTGAAAATCCAGAAAAACAAGAAGTATCAGCATACAGGAAAATAACATACAAAGGATGTGAAAGAATATCAGAATATGCATTTAACTATGCAAAAAAAACTGGACATAAAAAAGTAACAGCATCACATAAAGCAGACCTACTTCCATTAACAGATGGAATATTTAAAGATGAATTCTATAAAGTAGCAACTAAATATCCACAAATAAAAGCAGAAGACTACTATATTGATACAACAGCAATGTATCTAATAACACGTCCTCAAGATTTTGATGTAATTGTAACAACCAATCTATTTGGAGACATCTTATCTGATGAAGCAGGAGGATTACTTGGATCTTTAGGTCTTATACCATCAGCAAATATAGGATCTAATAATGGACTATTTGAACCAGTACATGGATCAGCACCAGATATTGCAGGATTAAACAAGGCAAATCCAATAGCAATGATACTCTCAGCATCCTTAATGCTTGAATTTCTCAACCTAACAGATGAGGCATTAAAACTACAAAATGCAGTATATAAAGTAATAGATGAAAACAAAGTAAAAACACCTGATATGGGTGGACATAGCAACACACAACAAATGGCAGATGCAATATTACATAAAATAGAATAAAACCTAATGATATTTAATAATAAATCATACCCTAAAAATTAGAGTAAAAATACATAATATAAATAAATTTATAAATGTAGAAAAAGAAAATATTATAATATCTTAAAAAAACTTTTTGTTTAGTTTTGCAAAGAATAATTCCCAAAAATAGAAATTGTGAATTATTTAATTTTTATATAATTACTATCTTAACTACTACATAAAAAAAGTGATATGAAATAGAATAATTGAAAAGATGAGGTATGTAAATTCTCTTTTTTTTAGGAAAAAATGGGAAAAATTTCTAAAAAAGAATTAAAAAAAA
Source organism: Methanosphaera cuniculi (assembly GCF_003149675.1). NCBI lineage: Archaea > Methanobacteriati > Methanobacteriota > Methanobacteria > Methanobacteriales > Methanobacteriaceae > Methanosphaera > Methanosphaera cuniculi. The sequence goes on from NZ_LWMS01000004.1 coordinate 23,363, forward strand.
TACTTAAATTCATTCTTATTATTTTTTTCATAAACTTTATAATAATGGAACATTAAGGTTTGGTATGTAATTTTTATTACCCAAGGAGGTATTAACTTAAAATGAAAACAACTGTAAGTATAATAAAAGCAGATATTGGAAGTGTTGGTGGACACGCAGTAACACACCAAAAACTATTAGATGAATGTGACAATCACTTATCAATAGCAAAAGAAGAAGGATTATTAACAGACTATTATATAACTCACTGTGGTGACGATATAGATATGATCATGACCCACACAAACGGTGTTGATAACGAAGAAGTACACAAACTCGCATTTGACACATTTATGGCAGGAGCAGAAATTGCAAAAGACCTTAAATTATACGGTGCAGGTCAAGACTTATTATCAGAAACATTCAGTGGAAACATCAAAGGAATGGGACCTGGAAGTGCAGAAATAGAATTCAAAGAAAGAGGAGCAGACCCAGTATTTGCATACTGCTGTGATAAAACAGAACCAGGAGCATTTAACTTACCATTATTTAAAATGTTTGCAGACCCATTTAACACTGCAGGTTTAGTAATCGACCCAACACTACACGGTGGATTCGACTTTGAAGTATATGATGTAATTGAAAACAGAAAAGTTATCATGTCATGTCCTGATGAAATGTATGACTTACTTGCATTAATCGGTTCAACAGGAAGATACGTAATAAAAAGAATCTTCAGAAGATCAGATGGCGAAATTGCAGCAGCAGTAAGTACAGACAAACTCAATATGATGGCAGGAAAATACGTAGGAAAAGATGATCCTGTAGCAATCGTAAGATCACAATCAGGATTCCCAGCAGGAGGAGAAACATCCGAAGCATTCGCATTCCCACACCTTGTAAGTGGATGGATGAGAGGATCACATAACGGACCTTTAATGCCTGTAGGACAAAAAGATGCAAGACCTGTAAGATTTGATGGACCTCCACGAGTAATCGGACTTGGATTCCAAGTAAGTAACGCAAAACTCATCGGTCCTGTAGATATGTTTGATGACCCAGCATTCGATGGAACCAGACAAAAAGCAGTAGAAATCTCAAACTACATGAGAAGACACGGACCATTTGAACCACACAGATTACCAGCTGATGAAATGGAATACACAAGCCTCCCTGGAGTTCTTGAAAAACTAGAAGACAGATTTGAAGATATGTAAATGTAATAATTTACATATTCTAACTCCTTTTTTTTAATAAATTTTTATAAATTTACACATTACATAAGGAAATTTTAGAACTTAATCTTTTTTTTTATAACAAACTATTAATATTTCTTAGAAAAAACTTTTTTTTAATAATAAATTTTTTTTAATTATATGAGGACTTTTATATGAAATATAGAAATTCTAAATTTTTATTAATAGAATTACTAATACTCATAACACTAATAAGTTTCAGTACAATTAATGCAACAGATAATACCACAGATACAATAACAACACATGAAAACACACAACATACAATAGATACACAGAAAAACACAAATCTAATTAAAACACAACAAAATCAGCAAACAATTACTAATTCTAAAAATGAAAATAATATCATAAATAATCAAACTAAAGAAAAAATAAAAACAAATATAACAACTTTAAATAAAAATAAAAACACTACAAAAATAACAAAAAAAAAGATACAACAACAGTAAATAGCTATACAGAATTATACAATAAAATAGAAGAAATAAAAACAACATCAACAGATCATGAAGCAACAATAACACTAAATCCTGGAAATTACACTATTATAAACACAATTAACTGGGGAAATACAACACAAACAACAAAAGTATTAACAATAATTGGAAATGGACAAATAATAGATGGAGAAAACCAAAAACAATTCATGGTAATAAATAAATCATTTACCATAAAATTAGAAAATATAACAATTCAAAGATGTCACAAATCAGAAGGTGGAGCAATATATAATGATGGAATTTTAAACATTACAAATTCATACTTTAATGAAAATTCTGCAGGATATGGTGGAGTAATATATAATAATATAAGTGCAGTAAGTCATGTAACAATTATAAATTCAAGCTTCACAAAAAATACTGTATCATATGATGGTGGATCAATATATAATAAAGCTTTATTAAATATTACAAATTCAAACTTCACACAAAACAGTGCAAATTCAGAAGGTGGAGCAATATATAATTATGGTAATATGAATCTTACAAATTCAAACCTTAATGAAAATAATGCAACAGAAAATGGTGGAGTAATGGCTTTAGAACGACGTTCAAAAGTAAACATTACAAACTCAATATTCTATAATAACAGAGCACATAATGGAGCAGTAATAACTCAACAAACATATACTGGTATTATACCACAAGAAAGTATCTTAAATATTAGAAATTCAAACTTTACACAAAATATAGCAGAAGAATATGGTGGAGTAATACATAATAATATTAATTGTAGTATTAATATTATAGATTCAAATTTTAATAAAAATAATGCAAATACTGGTGGAGTAATAAATAATTTTGGAGATATAATAATTATAACAAACTCAAATTTCACAGAAAATACGGCAACAGCAAATGGAGGAGCAATAAATAACCTAAGAGATTTAATAATAAATAATACACAATTTTCTAATAATAAAGCAAACAATAATAATACAATTTATTCAACAAAAAATTTCACACTTAAAAACTCAAATATTACAAATAATATGAGAGATATTGAGTTTAAATCAACAAATACATTAGCCCACTAATAGGAGAGGTACCAGTAATAATAAATGTAGATAAACAAACAATACATACAACAATAAAAGATGGATTGCTAAATGTAACACTACCAACAAACACACTAGCTCCAGGAGAATACACAATAACAATAACAATACCTGAAAGTACAAACTATAACAATGCAACTATCATACAAAACTTAAATATAACAAAACGAAGTATTGCAAATATAACATTAGATGATATGAACATAACCTCAATGACAAATGAAACATTATACCTTATAATAAATGATACAAAAGGAAATCAATTAATTGGAAACACAGAAGTATGCATAAAAATAAATAGAAAAACACAAATTAAAACACAAATAACAGATGGAATCCTAAAATATAACAATACCAACAGACACATTTAAAAATCCAACATACCATATGTTAATAATACTCGGATCAAATACTAACTATAATATGGGAACAATAACACAAACAATAAACATACAAAAAAGAAACACAACAATACAAATAGAAACAAACACACCCAAAACACTAGAAAATCTAATAGTTAATGTGACAATAACACAAGATGATAAAACACCTGTTAATGGTGGATTTGTAATATTTAAATCAGTGGAATAACACTAAAAGATGAAAATGGTAAATTAATACGAGCAGATGTAGTAAATGGAAAAGCACAATTAAATTACACTCTAACAACACAAATAGAAGCAAGAAACTCAAACATAACAGTAGTTTACATAAATTTATTCTATAATAAAGAAAGTATTACACAAAATCTAACAATAATAAAAAAATACCATACCTGATAAAACACTCACAGACATAAAAGTTATTCAAGGAACAAACACAACACTAACAATAACAGTAAATGATACAAACGGAAAACAAATTCAAGGAAAAACACAAATATGTATTAAAATAAATGGAGTAACATTTATAAAAACAACCATAACAGACGGGTTAATAAATGTAGAAATACCAACAGATACATTTGAAAATCCAACATACAAACTAACAATAATACTAGGTGAAAACAGTCTATATAATAAGGCAACATATAATGGAACACTCATAGTAGTTAAACCACAGATATATTATAAGAAAAATTCTACATCATCAAAAATAGTACAAATAATAAAAGTATAAAAAAAAGTTAAAAGAATAATAATAGAAACAATTCTCTTTTATTAACATATTCTTTCTCTTTTTTTTTATTTTCATTCGGAAAAATATGAAATAGTATACTAGTTTTAAAATTTTTTATATTAAACATAAACTTCTTAAAGAGTAATTGGAATTTTTTTAAATTTTTTTTTTGTTGAAATTCTTATTTTTTTGTAATTATTAATAAATTACTAGATTTTACATAATTTTATTAAAATATCCTTTAAAATTAATTTTAATAGATTTTAATCTAAATAAAGGGGGGGGGGGTGAAAAAGATATGTTGTAATATCTTAAAATCTAGTTTTATTTTTGTATTTATTTAAGTTTTAAATAGTTATTTTTTTCTAAATATGATTGTATAAATTATTAAAATATTTTTTAATTTTTATAAAATTATTTTAAATAGTTTATAGTAATAATTATAATGGATTTTTTTTATATGAATAAGAATACAAAATTTTTATTCTTAGGTTTAACACTACTTATATTACTAGTATCAATTAGTAGTATTAATGCAACAAATGATATCAATGATAATGGCATATCAGATACCAGCATTAATTTACAAGATACTTCAAATAGTAATATAACTTCAACTATAAAATCCTCAAATATAAAGGATACTAAAGCTGAAATATCTAAACCTATTAATAAAAATAAAACTATAAAAACAACAAGTAAAGATAAACAAATTAAAAAAACAATTGATACAAACTCAAACAGCAAATGACTATGAAACACTAAAAACTTCTTGGAATAATATTCAAGAAAATGGTGATAATACAACACAATACACAATTAACCTTAAAGATGGAAACTATAATTTTAAAGAAGAATTATCTTCTAATATTACAGATTTAAGACATATTACAATTAATGGTAATAATGTAGATAAAACAATCTTTGATGGAGAAAATAAGACAAGATTCTTTAACATTACAAGTATGAATCAAATTATTAATTTTAATAATATAACATTTAAAAATGGATTAAATGACTCGCTTGGTGGAGCTATATATACTCAAAGTGAATTAAATATTAATAATTGTAACTTTATAGATAATAAAGTTAGTACAACTACACCATCTATTTATGGTGGAGCAATATATGTTAATAATAATCTAACAGTTGTAAATTCAACCTTTATTAATAATAAACTCATACAAGAAGGTTATAATGGATGTTATGGGGGTGCTATCTACTTTGCCCAAAAAGATACCTTATACACATGTAATATAACTTATTCTAACTTCATTAATAACTCTGCAAATGGAGAAAGAGGACGTGGTGGAGCTATAGCAATTCAATCAGGTAGGATTACAGCTCATATTACAAACTGTAATTTTGAAGGAAATTATGCATCATATACTTATGGTGGAAGTGATATTGCTCTGGGAAGTTCTTCTAATAAAACTGTAGAATACTGTGTATTTAATACATCAAATAAACGTTACATGGATTATACTATAGTAGGAAAAAATTATTTTATTAATGATAAAAGTGGTTTTACATTTATTGTAAATGGAAAATATGCTAGTGTATTTAATCAGAAAACTAAAAAACTTGATATTAAATATATCTATGAAGATAAAGATAAAGATGAAATTATTAATAATCTTGGTTTAGGATATGTGATAAATATTACATCATCATCTGATCTTATTAATACAACAAAAATATCATTAAATCCAGAAAATAATTACACAACAAGGATAGATATTAGTAAACTTCCAGCAAATCATGAAAATATAACATTAACATCAGGTAACATTTTAATAGCTAATATTATATATGATCATTCAAATGTAGAATTTAACAATATCACAGCAAAACCAGGAGAAACAATAACATTAAATGCTACATTTAAAACTTCAGATAATAAACTTATACCAAATGGAAAAGTAGCATTTAAAATCAATGGATGTACAATAGGACATAGCAATATTAAGTATGGAACAGCAAAACTAAACTACACAATACCAGAAAACTACTCAGCAAAAGATTACATACTAACAACAACATATGGAGGAAGTAGCAAATTCATAGAAGCACGTACTAACTCAACACTACATCTTAAAAAACTTGTTACAAAAACAAATCTAACAACAACAATTGAAGGAAACATACTAAAAATAACAGTAGATCCAAAAGATGAAAAAGGAAACACAGTAAAAACTGGAAAAATATGTGTAAAAATAGAAGGAAAAACACTACAAAACCTAAAAATAAAAGGAAAAACAACACTAAACTTCACAATACCAAAAAGTTGGAACAACCGAGAAATAAAAGTTCTAGCAATATATGGAGAAAATAACAACCATAAAGAAAGCAGAACTGAAATAAAAACAAAACTAGTGTTAAACACAAAAACAACAAAAACAGATGAAGTAATAAATAACTACTATGTATCAGATCTTACAGGATCAGACACAAACACAGGATCACAAACTAGTCCATTTAAAACAATACAAAAAGCAATAAACACAATAAATACAAACAAACAAAATGCAAACATATACCTAGATGGAAACTTCAAAGGAGTAGGAAATACAAACCTAACAGTACCTGGAAATCTTCATATAAACTTTATAGGAGTAGGAAATTCAAGTATAGATGGAGAAGTAAATTATACCATAAAAACAATTCTTGACCCAGATGAATACTATTGGTTATCTACACCAATATGGTATCCATACAATAATGCAACTGGAAACTGGGCTATGAACATAACAAGTGGAACTGGACTTATAAAACTAAGTAATCTTACAATTAAAAACTGTTGGAATCCAGGAGAAAGTAATTTTGAATCATACCTAACAGGTACAATTACAAATAATGGAAATCTTATAGTTAATAACGTATCATTTATATATAACCATGGTGGAGTAGGTGCTGGTATAAAAAATAATTCTGAAGGAAATCTCACAGTTTTAAATAGCTTATTTGAAGCAAACCGTAAAAGTAACAGTACAGGTAACTATGGGGCAGGAATATATAATAATGGAACAGCAACAATAATAAACTCTACATTCCAGAAAAACTATGCAAGATGGGGAACAGTTACAAATGATAAAAACTTAACTATTATCAATTCAACTATTCGTGATAACATTGAATATGATGGTGGAAGTACATATAAAACAGGAACTGGAATTACAGCTAATACTCAATCAACAAACTTTTATGCTAACTTAACTATGGATAATGTAACAACTGTAGTTGATAGATGTACATTTATTAACAATGATCAACTTGACATCTATTTAGATCAATCAAATATAAATATTACAAACTGTGTATTTAATAATTCAACAGGAATATATGTACCTAAATTTACGAATGATTTTAGTTATTATAATATAAGTATAATAAATAATACATTTAATTCTCCTAGAGGATCTTCATTATTCAAAAGTCTTTCATCATTAAATGAACTTCAATTTGCATTAAAAGCATATGCAAATGCATACTATGTGATTGAAAATAACACTGTATTAAATATTACAGGTGGAGAAACATATGCTGTGGAAATTAAATCAGATAATGTAATACTCAAAAATAATACATTTAATCGTGTAATTTCAGTTATTGGGAAAAATAACACTATAACTAGAAATAATATTACAACACAAGAAGATATATATGGTATTGTAATTGGAAGTAGTAGTTTAACAAATGTTACAAATAACTACATATCAACAAAAGGATTCTTAGGAAGTGCAGCAATTAACTATGATTCATTAACAACAAATATTATAGAAAATAACACACCTCAAGCATCACTCATACAAGTTGATGATGATACATTCTATAGATACTTTGATGATGATGGAAAATTACTTAATACATTTAAAAACATAACACAAATTCAAATAAATAACCCATTAACAAATAAAAATATTATCCTAGATAAAGATATACAAATTATACAAACTAGTAATATAATATCATCTAACTTAACAATAACCATAAATAATGCTAAAGCAAATATAAATGGTGTTAAAATAGTAAATACAAACAAAGAACCAGGATTAATCTTTAATTCTAATGAAAATATTGTTGAAAATGTAGCTATAACAACAAATGCTGATAATACAATAGTTCTTAATGGAGAAAATAATAATATTACAAACAATGTATTAATTGCAGATATTCTTGTAGGAGATGAATCTGTAAAAACAACATCAACAACAAATAAAATAGAAGATAATACTCCATCTTATAAAAATTATATTATCACAGAGAAAAATTATAATGAATACTTTGATAATCAAGGAAACATGAAACCAATAAGTGACATACGTGAAATTTACTTATTAATTAATGGAACTATTAAATCAAAAGAATTCATATTTAATATAGATAGAACAATTAACTTACAAAATTATCAAAATGCAGTATTAACTAATTGTACAATAAAAACATTAGGAAATACTAAACTAAATATTAAAAACATAACAATAATAAATAATAATGAAAAAACACCAATTATAATCAATTCACCAGTAATTAACATAGAATACACAAATATTACAGCTGATACAAATGCAATTAATATAACAAATGTATCATCAGCTAGTTTCAATATTAATTATAATAATATTTTTGTAAATAGTTCTGATAATGTAGCATCAATAAGTATTAGAAATGTAACACCAACATCAGCAAATATAAGAAGTAATAATATAACTACCTATGGTCCTGCAACAAATCTTAACTGGGTAAGTGGTATTGTTTCAACATGTTCTATTGAACTTATTAATACAACAGGTGTAACAGTAAGTGTTAATAATATAACTACAAGTTATAATTCATATAAAGATGAATATGATACAATATATTCAGTAAATATGATAGGTAATAAAACTGGAAATGTAAATACTATAAGTAGTAATAATATTAATACAAATGGTCATAATTATGCTTATGCAATTAACAGTAACTATCAAACAATAAAATCAAACTATAATCGAATAATAACAAAAGGACAATCACCAGCAGGAATTCAAGTAATGGGATCAAATGGAACTAGGTTAAGTGATATTATAACTTGTAATGGTTCATATGCACAAGGTATTATATTATCAATGTGTAATAACACACAAGCATCTTCATCATCAATAGTACTTAATGGAAATAAAACTGTAGGATTTAGTTTATATCAATGTAATAATTGTGATTTCCAGGCAAACAAAATAAAACTTAATGGAACAAATGCTGAGGCATTTAATATAGTTTCATCAGAAAATAGCAATATAACAAATAATATAATAAATACAATTGCAAGAAATATTACAAATGATAGTGCTGATATAAAATTAATAAATACAAGTGGTATGCAGATTTCAGGAAGTACAATATCAACACTAAATAAATACACAATAACTCTTGATAAAGAATCAAGTGGAAATCTTATTAAAACAAATACACTCTATTCAAATGAATATTATGCAGAAGATTCAATTATGGATAATGGAATTTTAAATCGTATACGTTTAAACTATCCTGAAAATCCAACATCATTTATTACTCTTAATGAAAAAACATACTCTGAATTCTTTGATAAAAATGGAGTATTAAAAGATGAAATACCATCACATATTACAATATTAATTTCAGGAAACTTATATGGAAAAACACTTAATATAACCAAACCATTAAATTTAATTTCAGAGAAAACAACACTTGAAGATTGTATAATAATTATTGATAAAAAAGCTACAAATACAAATATAACAGGTGTAACTTTAGTAGGAAAAAATACTAAAGTTAAAATTTATGCAGATAACTGTACTTTTAATATGGATAAATTAAATATTACATCAACAAATAATATAAATCCAATATTAATACTTGGAAATAATAACAATATCATGTTATCTAATGGTGTGATAAGAGGAGCATCAGAAAATAATGCAACAATAATTACAATAGAAGGAGATTCTAATAAAATTAACATAGAGACTTTAGAATCACAATACTATAATGTAATTGGTGTTTTATTAAATAATGCAAATAATAACTATATAAACATGACAAAGAGTTCTACTTTCCAACCTTTCTATGCTAATGAAGCATGTGGAGTAGTGCTTAATAACTCAAATTATAACATAGTAGATGCTTCAATTGGATGTTATTCATCTGACCATATGGTAAATTTAAAATTAAATAATTCATCATATAACAAGTTTAGTGGAAGTTTAAGAGCAGATATATCAAATACACAATTAATATTAGTGGAAAATAATTCAACATATAATAGATTTGAAAACATAAATATACCAGGGTATGGAACTAATACTATTAGAACAATACCTATAATAATAAATAACTCACACAATAATACAATAAGAGATTGCTCCATACAATCAGGAAATTCAGGAAATCTAATAAATATTATTGAAGGAGTAGGAAATACAATTGAATATAACAGTTTAATAACAGCTACACACGGGGGAGATGTTGCAGTATTGCAAGAAAATATAAATGATACAGTAAATAATATAGTAAGATATAATGTTGGAAAAGTAGTTAATGTACAAGTAAGTTCAAATATAGTATCTTCAACAGATGCACTTAGCAGTGTATTATTTAATGTTACATTTAAATATCGTCCAGATAGACAATATATACCTGTAGAAGATGGTCTTGTAATATTCATAGTTAATGGTAAAGAAGTAGGAAATATAACTCTTAGTAGTGATGATAATGGTACAGCACTTTATAATTATACATTAACAAAAGATGATGTTGGATCATTAGATGTAAAAATTAGATATATAGATCTAAAAGCAGAAAAACAATTAAAAATTTTAAATAAAACTATTGAAATTAATAAATTTAGTACAACTACTTTAATGCCTAATATAACAAATCCTAAAGTAGAAGTAAATCCAAAAGTAATGATTATGGATTCAAATGGTAATATTGTATATGAAGGTAATGTAACATTTAAACTTGGAAATAAAACATCTACTGTAAGTATAGTAAATGGATTAGCACAAACTACATTTAGTCTAAAAGATCTTGACATGGGAGATTATGAACTTATAGCAGAATTTAATGGAAATAATATTCAAAAATCTTCAAATACAACAGTCATATTATCAGTTGGAAAAAAAGATATAGTATTAGATACTAAAACAATTAACACAAACATGGGTGCAAAATTATTAATTAATGAAACACTCTATGATGTATATGGAAACCAACTAGTAGGAAAAAATAAAGTAGCAATTAAATATAATGGAAAAACAATACTAAAAACAACTATAAACAATGGAAAACTATGTGAATACATAGAAATACCAAAAACATTAAGAAGTAATAATACTTTAGAAATAGTAGTTGGTGAAAATAGTAAATATAATACAAAAAGATGTAACTTCACAATAAATGCATACAAACAAGGAGCTTTAATTAACATTAATAAAATAACAGCTAAACCTGGAGATTACATAACACTAAAAGCAACATTTAAAACAAATATGACAAATGAAAATATAACAAGTGGTAAAGTAGCATTTAAAATAAATGGAATAACTCAAAAAGATGTAGATGAAAATGGTGTTGTAAATTCTGAACCATTAAGAATATCAAATGGAGAAGCAACAATACACCTATACATTCCAAAAGACATGAAAAGTAAAACATATAATATAACAGTAACATACTCAGGAAATAGTTACGTAGAAACTGCAAGATGCACACAAGAAGCATTAACAATAAAAGCATAAACTTAAAAAAAGAAGAATCTACATTTAAATTTCACTCCCCTCCCTTCTTTTTTTTCTTATTTTTTTTTGATAATTAAAAATTATTATATTAATATTATCACTACATTTTCTAACCTAAAACTTAAAAAAAGAAGATTATCATAAATTTAATTTTTATAGTGATAAATAACCTAAACAAAAAAAAGAGGATGGAGGGTAAAAAAGAGAGGATGGAAGAAGATATCCTGAAATTTTTTATTTTATGAAAACTTTTTAATAATATTCTCATGCTTCAAGTAGATTATTTATATGATATGATGTTATATTTCCTATAACTATGTTTTCATCATTTACTACTGGTATTGATGATATACTATATTTTTGCATCATATCACGAATATCATAAATTGAGTCACCTTCATGACATGTTATAACATCTTTTGTCATAATATCATCAATATTATCTGTATTTGTCGCTATTGCTTTTGAAAGATCCCATGCTGTGATTATTCCAACAATATGATTTTTATTATCTACTATTGGTATATGTGTTTTGTTTTCTTTTAACATTAGTTCTGCTGCTTTTTTTACTGTGTATTTTTCATCGATTGTTATAATGTTACTTGACATTACATCTCGTACTGTTGCATGTGATAGGAAGTTACTAAGAATATAGTTCATTTGTCCATTTTCAATTAAAAATGCGTCATGTCCATATTCTGAGTTAAGTTTTGAATAGCTTACATTTACATTGTTTGCTCTTAGTGCTCGTACTATTTCTTCCATGTGATCATTTGGGTATAACCAGTCTGATGTAATTGACATGATAAGCATTTTGGATTTTATGTTTTTAAATGCTTCTTCTAGTGAATTATTTACACGTACATCATAGTAGTCTAATGCTTTTGTCATGTAAAGATAGCTGTTTGCATCAAATTTCTTTGTAAATGATGCTCCTTGGTATTCAAGGTAGCTTTCTACCTGAAATTCATTACTAAAATCATAACTGAAATCATTTTTATCTTGTAGTCTTCGTCCGAATTTTTCATACATTGATTCATTACTTAGGTATGTGATATGTCCAATCATTCGTGCTACAGATAGTCCTTGTTCTGGTTTTTCTTTGTCATAATAGTTTCCTTTATTCCAGTTAGGATCTTCTGTTATTGCTCGTCTTTCAACTGCATTAAATGCTATTTGTTGTGGTGTTGAGTATGCTCCTGATGCTATCATTATTGCATTTCGTATCATGTCAGGGTAGTTTATTGTCCATTGGAGTACTTGCATTCCACCCATAGATCCTCCTACTACAGCAAATAATTGTGATATTCCTAGATGATCAAGTAGTTTTTTCTGTGCATTTACCATGTCTGTTATTGTGATAATTGGGAAATCTAGTGCGTATGGTTTTCCTGTATCTGGATTTATTGAACTTGGTCCTGTTGATCCTTTACAACTTCCTATTACATTTGAGCATATTATGAAGTATTTGTTGGTATCTAATGGTTTTTCAGGTCCTATTATTATATTCCACCAGCCTGGTTTTTTATCTCCTTCATGCCATCCTGCTGCATGTGCATCACCTGTTAGTGCATGACATATGAGTATTACGTTGCTTTTTTCTTTGTTTAGTTTTCCGTATGTTTCATATGCTATTGTTGGTGTTTTTAGTATGTCTCCTGTTTCAAGTTTTAGGTCTTCTTTCATTGTGTATGTTTGTGTTTGTATGTTTCCTAGTGTTTTTCTATTTGTGATTGACTTTCCCTCCTATTATTGTAGTTGTTAATAATTAATTGTTATTAATTATGTGATATTATATAATATTATATTTTGTTATGTTTATAACTATTGTTACAATTTTTCTTTAATAATTAAACAAGATGTTTAAGTTAAATTGAAAGAGTATAAAAAAAATAAGATGAATGGAGGTTAAATATGGGAGGAGAAAGAGGTTTGGTGTTGATGATACTTCTAGTCTATTTTATCTAGTGCTTGTTTTACATCTGCTAGGATGTCTTCTAAATCTTCTATTCCTACTGAGAATCTTATTAGATCTGGTGTTACACCTGATGCTATTTGTTGTTCTTCAGTTAGTTGTGAGTGTGTTGTTGATGCTGGGTGTACGATTAGTGATTTTGCATCTCCTACATTTGCAAGATGTGAGAGTAGTTCTACATTTTCTATGAATTTTACAGCACCTGCATATCCTGCTTTTAGTCCGAATGATACCATTCCACTGTATCCTTTTTCTACATATTTTGATGCTATTTCATGATTTGGACTACTTTTAAGTCCTGAGTAGTTTACCCATGCAACTTTTGGATTATCTTCTAAAAACTCTGCTACTGCTTGTGCATTTTTTCCATGTTGTGTTACACGTAAATCTAATGTTTCAAGTCCTTGTAATAATAGGAATGATCCAAATGGGCTTGGTACAGCTCCTGTGTCACGTCCTAGTACTGCTCTTATTCTTGTTGTGAATGCTGCAGGACCAAATGTTTCATAAAATGATAGTCCATTATATGTTTCATCAGGTTCTACAAGTGATGGGAATTTTCCATTATCCCATGGGAAGTCTCCTTTTTCAATGATTATTCCACCTAGTGTTGTTCCATGTCCTCCAATGTATTTTGTTGCAGAGCTTGCTATAATATCTGCTCCATGATCAAATGGTCTTATTGTTCCAACACCTATTGTGTTATCTACAACTAGTGGTATGCCATTTGAGTGTGCTATGTCTGCGAGTTTTTCAAAGTCTGGTATGTGTAGTTGTGGGTTTCCTATTGATTCAACATATAGTGCTTTTGTTTTTTCATCTATTGCTTCTTTGAATTCTTCTGGTTTATCTCCATCTACAAATTTTACTTCACGACCCATGTTTTTAAGTGTGTTTTCAAAGAGTTCTACTGTTCCTCCATATAGACTTGAGGATGATACTATGTTATCTCCTACTTCTGTTAGGTTTATTATTGCATAGAATATTGCTGCCATTCCTGATGCTGTTTCATATGCTGCAGTTCCATCTTCTATTGCTGCCATTCTTTTTTCGAATGCTTCGGTTGTTGGGTTTGTAAGTCTTGTGTATATGTTTCCGCCTTCTTTTAGTGCAAATCTGTTTGCTGCTTGTGTTGCATTATCAAAGACGTATGATGTGGTTTGATATATTGGTGTTACTCTTGATCCTGTTTCATCTGTTTCTTCTTGTCCTACGTGTAGTCCTATTGTTGCTATATTTTTTTTATTTTTTATTTCATATGCCATTTTATTCTCTCCACTTATTTGTTGGTTTCTATTTTTTTTTATTGGGTTAGAATTATTTTTTTATTTTTTGTTTTAGTTTATTTATCTTTTTTTTTAATCTAGGGTTTTCTTTTTTTTATATTTTATTTTTTGTTTGTATTGAATTTTTAGGTAATTTTTTTTTGGTGATAATTTTTTTTTGGTGATAATTTTTTTTTGGTGATAATTTTTTTTTGGTGATAATTTTTTTTTGGTGATAATTTTTTTTTGGTGATAATTTTTTTTTATGATTAGGATGTTTTTTTTTCTCATACACTCATTAACCTTTTTTTTATAGGATGCTTTTTTTAGGTTGAGTGTATGAGTGTGGTGGTGATTTTTTTTTCTTTGTGTTTAGTATATAATATATTTTTAAATGGGGTGTAAATATAACATTGTTATATCAGGTATTATAAAATAAAACTTGGCTTGCTTAATTTATAAAAAATTGTAATCACACTAAGTGATATAACTATTGTTATATTGTATTTAGTATATAAACTTAACGCCCCTTATATTACATCAAACAATATAATCATATATTCCATATTAAAACATATCTGATAAATGAATAACATTAAAACTACCCAACATATAAATAAGCTTTTTAATATTTAAAGCATGAGTTAAAAAATCAAGATCACCTATCATAATTAATTTATAATGACTGCGAGTAATTGAAACATTTAATTGATTAATATTTGAAATAAAATCACTCTCAAAACGTGATAAAACACCATTATTACTCTTACAAAAACTCAAAATAACAACATCTTTCTCACGTCCCTGAAAACGATACACAGTATCAACCTCAACATCATTAATTCCATTATCTTCAAGTAACTTTTTAATATATAATTTCTGACATCTATAAGCTGAAATAACACCAATATCTTCACATTTTATATCATTATCTATAAGATTTTTAATTATACTTAAAATAACTTCAGCTTCAAATTTATTATAACAACTACGATTAATTCTCGCCTCATTATATGAAACACCACTAGTATCAATAAAAACTACGGGTGAATCATCAACAAAAATAGAAGAGTTATCAACACTAATTTTTTTATTTGCAATTTTATCATATGTTTTAAGCTTTCCATTATAATACAAATTACTTGCAATATCACAAATTTCCTGATTCATACGATACTGAATATTAAGAAATGTAAAATTATCAGGATATAACATAAGAAGTGTTGTAAAAATAGACTTATTAAGATACATTGATGTGTTATTATTATGTATTGGTTCAAGTTGCATATTATCACCAATTAAATAAACTTCTCACATTTTAAAAGAGCAATTAATGATAAATAAAGAGGAACTTGACTTGCTTCATCCATTATAACATAATCAAATTCAACATTTTCAATGAGAAAACTTGATGCTGATATTACAGTCGTTGCAATAATTGAAACATTTCTAACTATTGTATCATTTAATGAATTTTCTATATTACTAATCTTACATTCAAGTTCATAAATACTATTTTCATCATAACTTACTTCATTAATATAATTAGTTGTCTTATTATTTGTTGGGAGTAATTTTCTAAATAAACGTGAAAATATAGACTCACAATTATTATCAATGATAAGTGGATCATTATTTATAGAAGATTTATTTGTAAGACTTTTAATATCTTCTATTTTATCTTTATATTTTTGTATTTCACTATATTCTGGTGCTTTTTTAATATGTTCATCTATTGTATATTTTAAGTTATTTTGGCTGATTTTATTTTTATTACCAATTCTTAAAATATCATCATCTGCTATGTTTTCTAGTTTTTCAACTACATTATCAACTGCTATATGTGTATGTGAACATATTAGTATTTTCTTTTTGTTTTTATGAAGTTGTTTTATGAGATTTACTATTGTATATGTTTTTCCACATCCTGGTGGTCCTTGTATTAGATGAAATTTTGATGTTTGGAGTGCTTTTTTAACAGCTTTATTCTGATTTTTATTAAGTTTATGATTATAATATGTGATATTTGTGTCATATTCTGGATTTATTTGTGTTTGTAGTAGTTGTAATGTTTCAAGATTATCTTCATTTAGTTGATTATTTTCAATTTGTGATACTATTTTTTCAAGTTTATGTGTTATGGTTTCATTTTGTATGTTTTTTATTATAATTTTATCATGTAATCTGAACTTGTGAGGTTTTGTTAGTTTTATTTCAAGATTTTTATGGTTATTTTTTGTTATTATACCTTTAATGTGATGTGTTATTATTTGTGTATTTTTAGGAATCTTTGTTGGATTTTTTAGTGATACATGTATCTTATTTTCATGTATATATGTTATTTTAGCATGTATTTGGTTGTTTTTCTTTTCATTTTGTATTTGTTTTTTTAAGTGATTTAGTATTTTATTTGGTTTTTTCATAATGTAATTTGTAATAACATTTATATATTTAGTATTACATATAGTTATTTGTAGAAAGTAATACAAAATTTAAAAAAATTCATACTTTTATTAGTTCATATAAAAAAATATATTTTTTCATAACATCAAAAAACAAAAAATTTAATGTATAAAAACTAAAATAAATCATTTAAAGAAAAATATAAAGAACAATAAAAAAAAAGGCAGGAAAATGTATGAAATTAAGGCTAAAAAAATGGATGAAAAACGTGAATATAAAAAAAAATAAAAAAAATTCGGAAGTTATACACTCAATATAAGATTTAATAAGCTATAAAAAAAATATTTCAAGAAAAAAATAAAAACCACACCCCGAAAAAAAACAGAGAATATAGTAAAAAAAAAAATAAAGTCCTAGTTAAAAAAAACATAAAAAACTTAAAATTAAACACAAATATTTAAAAGAATTAATTTTAATAATTAAACCCTAAAAAAATAAAAGTAGTTAATAATAAAAGCAGTTATTTTTTTATTTATTTTTTCCATAAATTAAATTAAGAAAAAAAAGATACATACAAAAGAAAATTAAAATTATTGTAATCGTCATAAAAAAAAGAAATATGATACCAAAAAAAGAGCATTTAAAATTAAAAAAAAGAGAGAGAATGATGAATTTGATAAGTTTATCCATTCTCATCAATATCCATCATGAAAATTTCTTTTTTTACATCTCTCATTTTTTTTATAGGATATAATTTAGTTGTTCCGTGTTTCAATTTCATCTAAAAAGAAAATATTTATCATAATATATTTAACAAATCATTTAATGATTTAATAAATTTTAAAGATTTCTTTCTGGATATATAATATATTAAATTAATTATGATTAATATATTATAATTCTATATATGTTTAATATATAATAAAAACTTAATTAAAAACAAAAATTTTATTCTTAAAATATAGAATTTTATATAATGATAAAAAAAAGATTTTACTAAAAAAAAAGTTTCAAAAAAAAAATAAAATTAAAAAAAAAGAAATGAAATACTTTTGAAAAATATTTATAAAAAAACATGTGCTAACTTTTTTATTAAATATTAGAAAGTAGTATTCTGCTATTTTTCAAAGCTTAATTCACGAGTTTTAATAAGATCATAAATTACTTTGTTTGTTTTAACATCAACACCTGCAATATCTGCTAGTTGTATAATTTTACCAGTAAGTGAATCAATTTCAGTGTGTTGTTTACGATTAAAATCTTGAAGCATTGATGAGGTATGATTATATGTATCAGGAACAAGTTTCAAGTAGAACTCCTCACGATATGAAGAAGCATCATCCCATAGTGTTTTATATCCTAATTTTTCAATTACATTAAATATTTCATCAATAATATTATTCATAATATCAACAGTATACTTATTTTCAGTTAACTTTCCATAACAAACACCAAGAAGTGCACCTAGTGGATTTAATGCACAATTATAAAGTAATTTAGCTAATAAGTATTGTTCAACACACTCGGTTGTACTAGCAGGTATTCCTGAATTGTTTATCATCTGAGCTATTTTTTTAAGATCATCACTAATTTCTACATTTTGAAGTGATCCAATTAGTATTGGTGCTGTATGTACTGTTATTTCACTTATATTTTTTTGAGGTCTTATAAATCCTGTTATTACGCGTGCTGAGAATACTTGATTTTTGCTAAAATATCTAAGATAGTATTCATCATTTCCAAATCCATTTTGGAAAATTATAATTTTAGCATTAGAATGTAGTATATCACAGTATTTATCTAATTTTTCTGATACATTTTCATTTACTGTGGTTTTTGTTGTGATAAATACATAGTCAAATGTATCTTCTGGTATTTCATCATATGATGTATATACATTAAATTCGCTTGGTTTATATGATAGATTTTTAAATAATCCTATTCTTTCAATTCCATGTTCACGTAGCATTTTAGCCGTATTTTCTGTTGCATAAAATGATACATCTGCACCTTCTGATATCATTGATGCTCCTAGTGCTATTCCTATTGCTCCTGATCCTATTATTAAAATGTTCATTTTTAATCATCAAAATTTTTTTTCTTTAATTTATTTATTATTATATAATATATATTT
>NZ_LWMS01000005.1 GCF_003149675.1 Methanosphaera cuniculi
AATTATAACGATAGTTATAAAATCTAAATTATTAAAAAATTATATATATGGTATTTAAAAATATTATTATATATACAAATATAACAATAGTTATAAAATAGGTGATTAAATATGAAAATAGTAGGAATTAACGCAAGTCCACGTGAAGAAAGTAACACACGTATGGCATTACAAACAGCTTTAGAAGAAGCAGAAAGAAAAGGTGCAGATGTACAAATCTTTGATACAAACAAAATGAAGATTACACCATGTCAAGGATATAACGCATGTAAAGCTAATGGAGGAAAATGTGTAATAGATGATGAAATGCAAGACATCTATGATGCAATTAACGAAGCGGATGGAGTAATACTAGCAACACCAATTTACTGGTATAGTGTAGCAGCACAACTTAAACTTGTAATTGACAGAATGTATTCATACTACATGACACCAGCAGCAGATCAACTTAAAGGTAAAAAAATAGCTATGATCACATCACAAGGAGCACCTGGAGAAGAAGCATTTGCAGATGCACGTACAGTTGTACTTAAAGGATTTGAAGCAATTGGATTTGAAATTGTTGATGATGAAGGATTCACAGAAAACAATCAACCAGCAGCAATTGCAAATAAAGATGATGACATCAAACGTGCAGTAGCTCTTGGAGATAAAATGGTGGAATAAATATATAAATATTCTATTTAGAAAATCTAAATGATATTAACCACCCAACTTCACATCACCTCCAAAACTTTCTTTTTTAATTTTATAAATATTATTCAACTTTTTTATTTAAAATAAACTATTATCTTAAAAATCTTTTTTTCTTCGATTAGTTCCACTAAAAATTATTAAAATATTATATTTTTTAGTATTTTCATAAATTATTAGGTAAATATAAAACCTAACTATTAAAATTAGTTTTAAATAATAATTTTTCTAATTAGAAAAAGCAACTTTTTTTATACAATCTTTTAAATACATGATTTAAATATAATATTAGATACTTAATTCAAATAGGTGATTTAAAATGAAAATAGTCGGAATTAATGCAAGTCCACGTGAGGAAAGTAATACACGTATAGCAATACAAGCAGCTTTAGAAGAAGCAGAAGTAAAAGGAGCAACAGTAGAAATCTTTGATGTAACAAAAATGAACATTACACCATGTCAAGGAGATAATGCATGTAAAGCTAATGGTGGAAAATGTGTAATAGATGATGAAATGCAAGATATTTATGATGCAATTAATGAAGCAGATGGAGTAATACTAGGAACTCCAATCTACTGGTATAATGTATCAGCACAACTTAAACTTGTAATTGATAGAATGTATTCATACTACATGACACCAGCAGTAGATCAACTTAAAGGTAAAAAAATAGCTATGATCACATCACAAGCAGCTGATGATGAAGGAATATATGATAAAGAACGTATGAGAATACTAAAATCATTTGAAGCAGTAGGATTTGAAATTGTAGCTAATGAAGGATTTGCTGCAAATAATAATCCTGCTGAAATCACAAATAAATCAGATGATCTTAAACGTGCAACAGCAATTGGAGATAAAATGGTAGAATAAATTCTACTTAATAATAGTTAAAATAACGAAAAAAAATATAGGTGATTATAATGAAAATTTTAGGAATTAACACAAGTCCACGTCCAGAAAGTAATTCAAAAATAGCATTAAAAACAGCACTTGATGAAGCAGAAGCTAAAGGTGCAAATGTAAAAATTATAGACACAAACAAAATGAAAATCGCACCATGTCATGGAGACAATGCATGTAAAACTAATGGTGGAAAATGTGTAATAGATGATGAAATGCAAGATATCTATGATGCAATTAATGAAGCAGATGGAGTAATACTAGCAACACCTATCTACTGGGCAGATGTATCAGCACAACTTAAACTTATAATTGATAGAATGTATGCATACTACATGATGCCATCAGCAGATCAACTTAAAGGTAAAAAAATAGGAATTATAACATCACAAGGAGCACCTGGAGAAGAAACATTTGTAGATGCACGCGTTACAGCACTTAAATGTTTCCAATCATTAGGATTTGAAATTGTAGCTGATGAAGGATTCACAGAAAATAATGAACCAGGAGCAATTAAAGATAAACCTGATGATCTTAAACGTGCAAAAGCAATGGGAGATAAAATAGTAGAATAAAATAATAACTTTTATTTTATCTATTAACCTTCTTTTTTTTAACTTTTATTTTTTTTAATTTTATCCATCTTTTTTTTTATATAAATTCAAACCTGATTTAGAAATTTACATTTTTTCATGATCATTTTATTAAAAAATATAAGTATTATAGATAACATAACTATTAGTATAATTAAACTTTTAAACAACGATTTTTTTAAACTCATAGTATAAAAAATACTAAAAAATTTTTTTTTAACATTAGACAATATATGGAGAGACATGAAAGTGCAAAATGATTTGCAAGATAAATGTGGAGTTATAGGAGTATATTCTTATGATGACTCTGTGGATGTAGCATCATGGATTCTATCAGGACTACATACAATTCAACATAGAGGACAAGAATCAGCAGGAATTAGTGTAATAAAAGATGGAAGAACAAATACTCATGTAGGAATGGGACTAGTTTCTGATGTTTTTGATGAAGATCTTATAAACTTATTAAATGGAAATATTGGTATTGGACATGTTCGTTATTCAACAACTGGAGATTCAAGCCATGAAAACTGCTCACCTTTTGTAGAAGAAGCTGAGGATATAAACATATCAATAGCACATAATGGGGATATTGTAAACTCATTCAAACTACGTGAAGAACTAATTGAAGATGGTTTTAAATTCAAATCAAATACAGATTCTGAAGTTATATGTCACCTTCTAATAAAAGAGTACCAAAAATCACATGATACAGTGGATGCAATTAAAAAAACATGTGATAGACTAATAGGTTCATATTCACTTGTAATAATGATTAATGGAATACTTTATGCTGTACGTGATCCATTAGGTATGAAGCCATTATCTCTTGGTGGAAATGATGATTTTTTAGTTATTGCATCAGAAACTGTGGCATTTGATTCATTAAATGTTGATTATATCCGTTCAATAAAACCTGGTGAAATACTACAAATTGATGGACGGGATGTTGAAAGCTTCTTCCTTAAAAAATATGATCATACAGCAAATTGTATGTTTGAATACCTCTATTTTGCAAGACCTGATAGTATGATATATGATAAAAGTGTATATGAAGTACGCTTGAATGTAGGTAAGAAATTAGCTGAAGAATATCCGATAGATGCAGATGTAGTAATAGCAGTACCGGATTCATCAATACCAGCAACACTTGCATATTCACGTGCTACAGGAATTCCATATGCTGAAGGATTAATTAAAAATCGTTATGTTGGACGAACATTTATCATGCCAACACAACAAGATCGGGATATTGCTGTAAGACTTAAAATGAATACAGTAGATTCAATAATAAAAGATAAAAAAGTAGTTGTAATAGATGATAGTGTAGTACGAGGTACAACATCAAAAACTATTATTAAAATGCTACGTGAAGCAGGAGCAAAAGAAGTACACTTACTTGTTGGATGTCCTGAAATAATTTCACCATGCTATTATGGAATAGCTATGGCAACAAAAGAAGAACTTCTTGCTGTAGGAAGAACAAATGAGGAAATCAGGGATGAAATAGGTGTAGATTCAATAGGCTATATTAGTATTGATGGTCTTGTTGATGCAATAGGAACACCATATGAGGATCTTTGTCTTGGATGTATTACAGGAGATTATCCAACAGTAATACCTGAAGAAATTGAAGATGAACTAAATTAAAAAATTTATCCACCCTCTTTTTTTTAACTTTTTCTCTTTTTTTTTAATAAAAAGTAATATTTCATACACAAATTATTTATAAAAAGATAATTTTATTTTACCAAGGAGATGTATTATTTATGGTTGAACTACTTGCACCAGCACGAGATAAAAAGGCAGTATCAGCAGCATTAAATAACAATGCAGATAGTGTATATGTTGGAATATCAGACTATAATATGCGAGCAAATGTAGCAAAAATAAGTATAGATGATATAGCTGATATAACCAGACAATGTCATGATATGGGAAAGATGTTATATGTATGTACAAATACAGTAGTAGATGATAAACAAATACAAAAATATAAAAAACAAGTAGAAATACTAGAAAAATATGATATAGATGCACTAATAATATCAGATATTGGAATGATAAATGTAGCAAATAAAACATCAATACCAATACATCTAAGTGTACAGGCAAATACAACAAATACAGAAGCACTAAAACTATACCGTGATTTAGGTGTAACACGAGCTGTACTTTCACGAGAACTTTCTTTAGATCAGATAAGTGAAATATGTAAACATTCTCCTATTGAAATTGAAACATTTATACATGGAGCAATATGTGTAGCAATGTCAGGACGATGTTTTTTAAGTTCATACTTCTATGATCGTAATGCAAATAATGGAGAATGCCTACAACCATGTAGACAGCCATGGATGATAACATCAACAGAAGATAAACAATTAATAGTAGAAGAACATGAAAACAATACCTTGGATCATTCAAGACTTCTAAGTCCAAATGACATGTGTATGATAGAACATATTCCAGACTTAATGAAAGCAGGTATTGATGCATTTAAAATAGAAGGACGAGCAAGACCAGCAGATTATGTAGCATGTGTAACAAAAACATATAGTGAAGCAATAAAATTATATGAAGATGGATTATGGGATATTAAATCTAGAGAATTAATACCAGGCTGGCTTGATGAACTTCGAAGTGTATTTAATCGTGGATTTGACACTGGATTTTATTATCGTATACCAAGTAAGACAAGCTATGATAATAAAGCAACATATAAAAAACAAGATATAGGAATCATAACAAATTACTACAAAAAAGTTGGTGTTGCTGAAATAAAATTATGGCAAGATCTTAAAATAGGTGATGAAATAATAATACAGGGAAATAAAACAGGAAGTATAACACAGAAAGTAGAATCTATGCAAGTTGATGGAGAAAATATAGAATACATAAAAGAAGGACTCATAGGATTAAAAACAGATACACAAGTACGACAAAATGATCATGTATATAAGAAAGTAGAAATAGAAAATATGGGAGAATAAAAAAAATGACATTAAAGAAAATTGCAATATATGGAAAAGGTGGAATAGGAAAATCAACAACAGTATCAAACATAGCAGCAGCATATGATAATTCAACATTTGTAATAGGATGTGATCCAAAAGCTGATACAACACGTACATTAGTTGGAAAAAGAATACCTACAATACTTGATACAATGAGAGATAATCCTGGATGTAGTAAAGAGGATATTGTATATGATGGATATAATAATACTATCTGTACTGAATCTGGTGGTCCTGAACCTGGTGTTGGATGTGCTGGTCGTGGTGTAATTGTTGCAATGCAACTTCTTGATAAACTAGGTGCATTTGATAGTGATCCTGATCTTGTAATATATGATGTACTTGGAGATGTTGTATGTGGAGGATTTAGTGTACCACTACGTGAAGATTATGCAGATGAGGTATATATTGTAACAAGTGGAGAGTATATGTCATTATATGCGGCAAATAACATAGCAAAAGGTATCCAAAAACTTGAAGGAAAACTTGGTGGAATAATTTGTAACTGCCGTAATGTAGAAAATGAAGAAGAAGTAGTATCTGCTTTTGCTGATAAAATAGGAAGTAAAGTAATAGGTATTATACCAAGAAGTAAACTTGTACAAGATAGTGAATATAAAGCAACTACAGTAATTGAATCATTCCCTGAATCACAACAAGCTGAAATATATCATAAACTAATTGATGATATAATGATGAATGATGATATACGAACACCTCATCCTATGGATATTGATGAATTTGAGGAATTTTTCTATTCATATGTATAAAATTTAATTCTCTTTTTCATCTAACTTTTTTTTTAACTAATTTTTTTCATACCACTTATATGGCATGTAGCCTATTTTTTCATATGATTTACAACTTGACTTAATAGCTTCATCATATGTGTCAAAATAATATAAATGACTTCTACATTTACAATCAGAACAACCAAAACTTTCAATATATTTATCTGTATCTTGGCTTATTTCATTTGATATCATACATTCAATCTTTTTTGTTGAATGAGTATATATGACTTGTTCTACTTTTGTATTTTTATCAAGAAGTAGATAGTCAGCATGCCAATGTTTCTTTTTATCATCAGATAAATGTCGTGTTATACGCTTTGATAAACTTCCAAGAGCAGATCCAACATACACATAATAACCACATGAAAAATCAATATTACCACGTGCACCAATTTTTATACTACAATCATTTTCAACTTTTATTATAAGACAATAATTTCCCTTATCAGGTAGTGATTTATTAAAATTTACATTATTCATATACTCTATATTTTTTTAAATTATAGAATATAAAAATATAATATAATAATAATTTTAAAAATAGAATTTTATTTAAATAAAAGCGAGTGAATTGATTAATTATGGAATACTCATTTAAAGCATATGGACATGAAAATGTATTATCAAAACATAAATCAACATTTGAAATAACAACAGATGAACATTTAACATTACGTGGAGATTGTATAATAGGAACAAGTAGTGATACAACACTTAATGATTTTCCAGAAGAACTACGAGAAAAAATAATGACTGATGATACTAAAATTGAAATAATACTTAAAACACCAAATGCAACAGATACAATAATAGGCTATGGATCATCAGATTTAACATTAACACATCCATCTGATATGGTATGTCGAAAAAGTGATTTTACATGCAATCGTACTCTTATGATAAAATCAGATAAAGCAGCATGTGATTTTAAAAGTGAATTAATAGATGATCTTAAAAATAAGTGTGAAATGATTGTTACAATAAAAGTATAAAAAAAAGAATTTATAATCTCCTCTTAATTATTACTCTTTTTTTCAAACTTCTTTTTCTTTTTTTTTAATAAAATAAAAGAGTTAATATTAAAATAAAATTAGTTTTATCAATAAAAGTTAATATTTTAAAAAAATAGTATGTTATCTAAAAAGTGAAATTATTTATTAATGAAAAAATTAGTTAATTTATTTAATAATAGTTAAAGTGCGGGAGACGGGAATCGAACCCGCGAAGAGACTACCTCAATAGGCCCTCAACCTATCGCCTTTGACCGCTCGACCACCCCCGCATATAAAATAGATATAAGTTTATTATTATATTGGATGGATTTTTAACCAATAATTTTGTAGTTCTAAATAAGAACTATTATAAAGTTTGATCCTTATAGTATATAAACATTTTGGTTTTATATGAACCAAATTAAAAAAAAAGTGAATGATGAATTTATAACTCATCATCAGCCATACGCTTTAAAGACTCACAACATGTTTCCATCCTAAAGTCTAATTCATCTTCAATCTTTTTAACATTTAATGATGAATCACGTGGTCTTGGTGCTTTTTGAACAAATTTATCTGATGTAATAGGGTTTATAAGATCACTATCTAAATTAAATGCTTCAGCTATTTTAAGTGTAAAATCATAACGACTTATAAGATCATTTCCTGCTGTATGATATACACCTGTTTTATCACTTTTTGCAAGCTTAAAGAGTGCTTCAGCTGCATTATCAGCATATGTGGGAGAATTTATCTGATCTGTAACAATATTAATACTATTACCTTTTCTAAGTTCATCAATTACCCATGTTGTAAAGTTTGATCTTTGATGCCATCCATAAAGTACACTAACACGTCCAATTGCATAATTATCTGTATTTTGTTTTAATTGTACTTCTCCATCATATTTAGATTTAGCATATATTCCTAGTGGATTTGTAGCATCATCTTCTTTATAATTTCCTTTCTTTCCATCAAATACAAAGTCTGTTGATACATATATTATTTTCATATTATTTTCATCTGCTATTTTTGCAAGATTACCTGTTGCATCAGCATTAATCTTATATGCTTGATCTATCTCATCTTCACAAAGATCTACATTTGTCATAGCAGCAGCATGAATAATTACATCTGGGTCATATTTCATGATTGCTTCATATGTTTCATCATGATTTGTAATGTCACATTTAACAGTATCTGGAGTCTTATTAGAATTGTGTGAAAGAATAAGTTCATCATCAGGATCTGCGACAGTAGCAAGTCTTTCACCAAGCAAGCCACTACCACCTGTTATAAAGAATTTCATAATAAATACTATGTTAAATTCAAATATAAAAAAATATTTATTAAAAGATATTCACTTTACATCTATAACTAAGTATTTTAATAAATTCAAAGATAAATAAAACATAATAAACTATATCTTTAAAACAAATAAAAAAAAATTTAATTCCACATAAAGTTTGTGAAAATTATTAGAAAGATAAAATAAAAAAAAAATATTAAAGGTGAGATACTTTGAAAATAATGGTAACAGGAGCAGCAGGATTTATAGGATCAAACTTCGTACACTACATAGCAGATAAATATGACGACTATGAAATAGTAGTACTTGATAAACTAACATATGCAGGAGATATGCATAATCTAGATAATGTAGATGTAAAATTCATAAAAGGAGATATTGCATCACAAAAAGATGCATCAGAAGCAATGAAAGATGCAGACTATGTAGTAAACTTTGCAGCAGAAACACATGTAGATAAATCAATCACAGATCCAGCATCATTTGTAAAATCAGATGTACTAGGAACACAAAACCTACTTGAACTTGTACGAAAATATGATGTAGAACGATACATACAAATATCAACAGACGAGGTATATGGTAGTATACTTAATGGATCATTTAAAGAAACAGATAACATAGACCCATCAAGTCCATACTCTGCAAGTAAAGCAGGAGGAGACCTACTAGTATCAGCATACTATAAAACATATGACATACCAGTAATTATAACACGTAGTAGTAACAACTTCGGACCTAGACAATTCCCAGAAAAACTAATACCACTATTCATCCTAAAAGCACTAAAAGATCAACCACTACCAGTATATGGAGATGGAAAAAACGTACGAGACTGGATATATGTAGAAGATAACTGTGCAGGAGTAGACACAGTACTACAAAAAGGAAAAATAGGAGAAGTATACAATATTGGTGGAGGAAATGAGAAAAACAACCTTGAAATCACAAAGATGATACTTGAAAAACTAAATAAACCAGAATCACTCATACAACATGTAGATGATCGTCTAGGACATGATAGACGCTACTCACTTGATGCAACAAAAACTCAGAAACTTGGATGGAAACCAAAATGGACATTTGAAGATGCAATGCAAAATACAGTAGATTGGTATAAACAAAATGCAGAAAGACTATATCCAAA
Organism: Methanosphaera cuniculi; assembly: GCF_003149675.1. Lineage (NCBI taxonomy): Archaea > Methanobacteriati > Methanobacteriota > Methanobacteria > Methanobacteriales > Methanobacteriaceae > Methanosphaera > Methanosphaera cuniculi. The sequence continues at coordinate 9,450 of NZ_LWMS01000005.1, forward strand.
AGTTGAAACACTATAAAAAGTTAAAAATTCACCTTTAGATTTTACCTCCACACCACCATTTTTTTTTATCATATTCTTATTTTTTCCTAAATAAAAAGAAAGTTAAAAATTAGTTCTATTTTTAAAAATAAAAGTTTAAACTCCACATCTATAAAAAAAATAGAAAAAAGTAATCTTATTTTAAATTAAATATTTTTTATAAAAAAAAAGAAAAAAAGTGAAGGGGAAATTTTATTTAAACATTTTTTCAATTTGTATAATGATCTTATTTTTTGTCTAAAACACTATCCTAGTAATCTCGTGGACTTCGTTTCATAAATCCAGCAAAGAATATGAATGCTAATACTACTATTGCAATAATATAACCTAGTGATATTTCAGCTTGAGATGAAGCTTTTTGTCCACCTTTAGCAGAAACTTCCATTACAGTAGCTGTTGCACTTGTAGCTCCAGCACTAGCTGCACTAGCTTCTCCAGAACTTGCTTCTGCAGAACTACTATCGGATGATGTTGCTTCTCCAACACTACTGTCTCCACTGTTTGTAGAGTTTCCTCCACCATTAGCTTGTCCATTTTGGTTACTTGAACCTGTTGAACTACCTTGGCTTCCAGTTCCATCATTAGTTCCACTTCCATTAGCTGTACCATTGGAAGCTGAATTACCACTATTATCTGTATTACCAGAACTATCTCCACCAGATTGTGAAGCATCACCAGTCATTTGACTAATTGCACTTCCACTAGCTGATGAGCTTCCTGATCCTTGGTATTGACCTTGCATTCCTGAAACTCCATTATCAGCAAATCCTTGGAAGTTTTCTCCACCAATTTCTGTTCCAGCTGATGATCCTGAACCATCTCCGCCAGGTCCATCTCCAGCACCTTGACCTGAGTCACCAGTACCGAGAACTGTTCCAGTATTTGTAGCTGCATAGTATTGTTGTGAATATCGTTCTAAACCTTTTACACCAAATTGTGAACCTGTTTTAAGTATCCATTCATGAAGATTTACATTACCACATGTGTGGTGACAACATGCAACACCATATTTATTAGCTGCATTTACATATTTTTGAATCATATCTCGTATAAGTGTATTATCATTAGTTTTCCAATAATTATTCATAGCCATAGTCATTGTCCAACCAAGGATAGATTGTACAGAAAATGATTTATAATCTGCATCAGCTATTATGTATTCACTATATACCATTGTTTTAACAACATTTGTGAATAATTCAGCACTTATTGCACCTGTGTTATTTCCACGGTTTGTTTGGTGTATAGCTTTACCATTTTCATCTTCAGCATAGTTTTGTGTTGTGAAGATGGTTTTTATCATGTTTTCGAAGTTTTGTGCAAGTTGGTTCCATCCACCAATGGATGATGTAATCATTTGTAGCCATTGAGGGTTGGTTATTGTTCCCATAACTTCTTTTGAAACTTCTTGTGACATTGTACTTGTTACAAGATTGTTTTTATTACGTATATCAAGTAACATAGTGTTTGGTGTAGCACCATGAACGTTAGCTGCATTTAGTAATCCTCCAAACCAGTCAGTATAATCATCTGAATCTAGATATCTCCAGGTACTGTCTAAGTTTTGAATTACAAGATCAACATTTGAAAGTAAGTATACAAATGATTCTTTTTGAGCTGATTTAACAACTATTTTACCATTTTCTACAGTCCATGCATTTGAAATTCTTGATTCATATACACTTGCTGCTTCATAACTTACACCATCTTTTGAATCCTGCCATGATGCGATGTTGTTTAGAAGATCTGATACTCCTGTACCTTCAAGTTTTGGACCATCAAGTCCAAAGAGCCTGTAGATTGAGTCATCTTCTTTTAAGTGTTTTATGACGTAGTTATCATCTTCACTTTCATTTAGTTGACTTACCATGATGGTTGCATTATACATAAGTCCAATCCAGTATGGGTTATTTGTAACTATTGTTGCAAATGCATCTATTCTTGGACGTTGATATACTACTCCATCAATTGTTATTGTAAGTTCTTCAAGTGGTATTACTTCAAGACCTATTACTTTTCCACTTTGATCCCATATAGGACGTGTTCCAAGTAAGTATAGGAATTGTGCAATACTGATACCTTCTGTACGTAGTACTTCAGTACCCCATATAACTTCTGCAACCATTTCAGGATATGTATCTTCACCAAGATCTTTCATGTATTTTTCAAGTAAACCATCAACTGATGTTACAGCTGATGCATATGCTGCCTTACTAGGCATTTTTGTTGTATCACTTGCATACATTGCACGACCTGTTGGTATTACATCTGATAATGATGGGTCTCCAGATAAACCTGGTTGTACATATCCACCACTTAAAGCTCCAAGTATGGAATTCCATTCCATATTGTCTCGAACTCCATCAATGAATCCTTTAATTTGCATTAGATCTTCATAGAAGCTACTATTTTCTTTCTGGTTAACTTCACCTGCAATTGTTTTAACCATTGCTAATGATGTGTCAGCTGAAAGTCTTGTTACAATATTTTGTAATGTGCTTTCAATTGCTTTTTGTTGTTCAATGAAGCCTGTATCTTTTACTTTTTTATAGTAATCTCCATCAAGATTATAGTATAATTCCATGATATGTTGTAGTACTTGTGTTCTTGAAGATGCTATGGTTGTTATACCTTGAACCATTTCTGTATCATTCCAAATATATCCAAGTGTGTGCATACCATATGTTATTGTATCTCCACTTAAACTTTCAATTGTTGCATGAAGTGTTGATAGCCATTCATCAAATGCTGTATCACTTGTTACATAATCATACATTTTTTCTGTAAATTCATCAAAGGACATGTTATTTTTCAGTGTGAAATTATGATAACTGTTCATTGATTTATTTAGACTTTCTGATAAGTTTAAGATTGAACTACGACTTAAATCTATTAACATTATATCATGCATTTCTGTTGCATATCTATATTGTGTGATGTTATCTCTCATCTGCTGGAATTTAGCAGGTGGGAAACTACTGTTTGTTGAAGTAATATTTAATATTTCTTCTTTGTAGAATTGCATATTACTTGTATCATTAATTTTTTTGTTATTATCATAGTTTGCTATAGCATCACTTAGTTGTGAATATTCACCATATAATGTTGAAGCTGTAGTTACAGGTGTCATGTGTGTTATTACTTGTGCAAAGCTTCTGTCTTTTGCTGTCATACCTTCCCCAGGGTTTGATACAATATATGGATAAATAATAGGTACTTCTGTTAGCTGGAATGTCCAATCTGTTTCTTGAAGTCCAAGTGTACGTCCTGGAAGCCATTCAAGTGTTCCGTGTGTACCCATACTTATTATAGCATCTGTTGAACTGTTTTTTCCACCTTTAAAGTAGTTATAAAGGTATTTGTAGAATGCTACATATTGTTGTGGTGGTGCAAGTGTATCACTGTGGTAATCATTTACTGAATCCCAACCCCTTGCAGGTTGTGATGTTATAAATATATTTCCAAAGTAAAATCCTGGAATGAGTATGTATGATTTATTATATATCATTGATCCATTACCAAGTCCTGTATTCCATGATTTGGTAAGTTGTAGTTGAAGATTTTTAGGAAGTGAGTTAAACATTTCCATAAATTCAGCTTTTGATATTAACTGATGATTTTTTCTGAGTGTGTCAAAGTTTTCCTTTACATATGTATTAAGGAATCCCATTGCCCATCCACCTTTGTTACCAGTGTCTATCATCATGGTTGTTAATTCTTCTGCTGTTGGAATATCTTCAATTTTCATTCCAATATTATATCCACTTTGTGCTAGTTTTACAAGTAAATCATGTGTACTTGTAAATACATCAAGATATGATGCTCCTATGTTTGCTTTACCTGGTGGGTAATCATATACGACAATTGTAACTTTTTTGTCTTTATTTTTCTTATCTTTAAGATTTGCCCATCCATTTACAAGCTGAACATGTTTTTCTACACTTTTGTTAATAATTACGGTAGAACCATTAGTTTCAATATATGATATTGGTATTGGTCCTATTATTCCTTCAAATTGTGGTATTGTTACTTGATATGTCCATTCTGATTGTGGTCCATATTCACTTTTATAACTTTCTTTACTAATTCCACTTAAAGCATTAAGAATTGTGAAATTCATTCTTGAATATGCTTCAACTGTACTGTTAGTTGTCATTTCTGAAAATGATGTTGACCAACCATATAGTGAACTTCCTGCACTAATTCCACGTTTCATGTTTTTTGATGCAAGTTCAAGTAGTTGTGTCATTGAAGGTGTTGTTGTTGCATATTGGTATAGACAAAATGCTGCTCTTCCTTGTTTTTCAAATTCTTGAATTAAAGCTTTTACTTCTGGGTTTGTTTCATAGTAGCTTATAATTACAACGAAAGAACCTTTGATGTTTTTATTTTTATTATACCAATTTTCAAAGTCTTTAAGTACAGCTACTGGATCTTGATTTTTAAGTATCCATTTGTTATAATGGTTTACCATCCAGTTTAAACTTCCAGCTCCATCTGCATTATATCCTGGATCTTGATGAATCCATTGATTGATAAGTTTTGCACTAGGTGATGGTACTGTTTTTGTATATCCTGGGTAGGAAACTCCCCATTGTGGTCCTGGCATAACTGGAGTATTACCATTTGTTGTTGGATTTACTTTACTTTCACCCATAAGATAGTATATGTAGTTAAGTAAGTTTTCCATATTTTTATTAATAATTGTTCTATTGGTTGTAGCTTCTGCTTGCCAATATGATCCAATATAGGTATTTTCAAGAGAATGTGGATTTCCTCCAACAAATCCCCAGTTAAGTGATTGAAGCATAGCATCATTAAATATACCAAATGTGTATGCTACCATCTTATTTTTTGAAGCAGGTGATTCACGTATTAGACGTGCATCTACTGCAAATCCGAGACCTTGACTGTACATGTCGACTAATATAAAGTTTGAATACTCTAACATCCATTGGTCTGTTTTATCATATGAACTATTTAGTGCATATGATTCTATGAATAATACACGATCACTTAAGTTTTTAAGTGCTTTTATTTTATTCATTTGACCTTCTGATGCTCCTGCACTACTTGTTATGAATGCTATGTCTGGTATGAATACATGATCCATTAGAACTGATTCATTTGTTATTCTAATTTCTTCTTCACCTTTAAGGTAAGTTCCATATTCATATGTTATTTTATAGTATCCTGGTGCAAGATTACTCATATTATATTGACCAAATTCATCAGTTTTTTGTGATTTGATAAATTTGTCATTTGAATAGTAGAGTGTTACTTTTGCATCCTTTACTGCATATCCGTCTTCTTCGCCACCAGCAAATTTACCTGTGGTTTCATTTAGTACTTGGGAAACATTTCCATAAATACTAAATTTTTTGGTATCGGTTTTAACAATTTTTACGTCTTTATTTTTGATTTGGTTATTTTTTGTTGTGTTGTTTTTTTCGTTAGAATTGGTGTTTTCTTTGACTATTTTATTGTTTGTTGATTTAATATTTGATCCGGTTGTTGCTTCTTGTTTTACAGTTTTCATATTAGAACTTTTAGTAGTAATTTTCTTATTACTAGTTGTTGGTTCTTTTTTAACTTCTGATGTGACAGGTGTTGATGTTACATCTGCTATTTCAGAAGGAGTTATTTGTTCAACTGTTGGTAGTTGTGTTATTGTGTCTGTTGTTGGGTTTATTTGTGTATCACTATTAGTTGCGTTTATTGTTGTTGCACAAATCAAAATTATAAAAATCATCATACATAATGAAAACACCTTGTTTTTCATCATATATAACTCCTTTTAGTTTTTAAACTGTATTTGAAAAGCTTTTTATAACTAAAATTTTATTTTTTTTTTAAGTTAAAAATTAATCAAACACTGAATTAATATTAAATTTACTTTATTAATATAGTTACCTATAATATATTTTAAGGTTTTTTAAAAAAATTAAAAATAAACTAATTAGTTAAAGATAACTTTAAAATTTATAAGAAAAATATCTTTTTTAGTAGTAAAAATGATTATATGTTTATAAATAATTTAGTTATTTTTAGAAAGTTAAGTTAACCTAATAAAAAAAAGTAGAATATTAAAAAAGGGGAGATGAATTGGAAGGGTATGTAAAAAGAATTATGATTATTTGTAATTAAATTTTAAGAGTTAATTTAGTTGCTGTATATCTTCCACTTTCCACATATCCATTACCAGAAAATACAATTGTTATGTTATAGAATTTATTTTTCATATCAAATGGTAAATATAAATGAATCATTGCAATTCCATTTGAAACATGTAATTTATTGGTATTAACATTTTCATATATATCCATATCCTTTTGTGTTACACCATTAATCTTAAATACAAAGCTACCAGATTCTACTAAATTTCCTGTTACATTAGTTTTAATAGTTGCTTTTAATGTAATATATGTACCTGGAATTGCTTCTACATTATCTATACTAAATACTGGTTTTTGTTTAAGAGTTTTAAGTGTATATACACAACGTGTTTTAGAATATTTATTATTTTCTCCAATTATAATTTCAAGTGTATTATTATTAGAAGCACGTAGTGTTTTTGGAATTTCCACATTAACTAATAGTTTTCCATTATTTATTGTGCTATGAGCTATTGTTTTACCATTAACTTTTATTGCAATGTTATTTTTACCTGTAAGTTGTTTATTATTTTCATCAAATAATGTTTCATTTATAAGAATATTTTCACCAGAATATGCAGATATTGTTTTTCTATTAAATTTTACATTAAGCTTTCTTATATTCATTGTAATTGAATTTTCTGCTCTGTTATATTCATTATTACTTCCAAATACAGCAGTTATCATGTAATTTTTTCCAGAAAGACCTGTTAGATCATATTCTATTGAAATCATACCTTTATTATCAATCTTTTTAGCTGTAGCTATGGTTTTTTGATTAATTTTAAATACAACTTTTCCTTTAACAATTGCATTTTGTGTTGTATTATCAATAACTTTTGCTTTAAGATTAATTTTACTACCATATACAATGTTTTCAGGTATAATTATCTGTATTATTGCTGTTTTTTTATCAGCATTACTTATAATGTTTTTAACTGTTACATTATCAGCATTTATTCCAACTGAATCTTGTCCATATTGGATGTTTGTATCTAGTGTGTTATTTTCAATAAGAATATTTTTTGATGAATTAGCATATATTGAATATGCATTATTTGCATGATCTATACTTTTTATTGTATTGTTTATAATTGTTAGATTATCACTGTTTTGTTGTATTCCTATACCTTTATTTGCAGGTCTAATTTCTTCAACAATACTATTTGTTTGAACACTACTATTTGCTATTGTATTAATATAATTTGATATTACTGTATTATTTGGTGAATGTGCAAATACAATACCTGATGCATATGCAACTGATGTAACATTTATTTTATTTGACTTAATAACATTTTTTGTTGCTGTATAGATTTCCATTCCATATCCAATTGTAGCATCTAGGTTAATTGTGTTATTATAAATTAACACATTACTATTTAACTGCCAGCCACCATAACTTGATACACAAATTCCATATGCAAGTGATTCATCATCATCTGTGAAAATTGTACTATTATGACAATATGCATTAATACTATTATGTGCAACAGTTAAATTCTCAGCACTAGGTACTCCAATACCACTAACATAACGTTCACCAATTACACTAATATTATTATACTTGATATTAGAATGTCTAGCATTTCCTAGATAAATTGCACTTGTAAATCTTCCACCAAGTGTTTTAATTGTATTATTTATTATATTAACATGATTTCCATTTATTTCTAGTGCATCCATTGTACCATACCAGAATTCCTCTGAATTTTCAGATTTTCTCATATCAACATAATTATTTTCTATAGCTATATTATCACCTCTAGAAAATATTGCTGATGCATTAACCTGTCCATAGAATTCTGAAAATCCTGACCAGTCAATAAATGGTGCAGGTCCTGTGAGTTTTATTGTATTGTTTATTATTTTAACATTATCTTCTATATTTTTAATACCATAAGCTGATCCATCATCTTTTATTATTGTAAGATTGTTGTTTGTTATTGTGGTTCCTATTGCTTTGTTAGTTATTGTTGATTCAAGATCTGTATCTTTTATTATTACTGTAATATTAGTTACTGTAGAGTTCACTGCTTCTTCTGCTATTCTTATTTGTCCATTTCGTATTGTTGCATTATTACCAGTTAGATAAATTCGTGCTTTAGATATCTCAAAGTTTTTATTTTCAAATTCTCCATTTAGTATAATAGTTGAGTTTTCAGATACTGAACTATATAATCGTCCTCGACTATTAAAATACTTATTATAATTTCCCATATTTACATATGTTGTAGTATTAGTTGTTTTATCATCTTTTTTTATCTTTTTATCTGTAGGTGTGTAATTATTTTTTTGAGTAGTATCTATTTGTGTATTTGTTTCATGTTCTTGTAGTAATTCGATGTGTATATTATTATCATCACTTGTTTGATTTGTATCTGTAGCTGTTATGGTTGTTGTTAGAAATAGAATTAAAGTTAAAAATAGTATAATAAAACTAATTTTTCTATTAAACATTTTTATTCTCTTCAAAAAAGTGGTTTTTTTTTAATCTCTAATTTTTTTAAATTTTTAAAAAATTATAAATTTTACTTTAAAAATTTATTATCTAATTAAATATTAGTTCTTTTTTTATAAATAATCAATTTTAATAAAAAGTTGTAATATATTGTGAAAAATATTAATTACTAAAAAAAAATATAAATTGGGAGGTTAAATGTAACTTTTACTTAAAATAGTAATGTTAAAGCATCAGATGTGTATCTTCCAGCTTCTACATAACTATTTCCTGAGAAAGTTATGGTTACTTTGTATGATTTTGATGCAAAATCAAATGGAATAACAAAATTAAATGATACTGTACCATTTGATATGGTTAATGTTTTATTAAGTTTGTCTCCATAGTCATTCATGTCATATTGTGTTATACCATTTATTTTATATCCTACTTTACCATTTAATACATTACTATTTGTTACATTAGTTTTAATTGTAACATTAAATCTAACAGGAGTTCCAGGATATGCTGAAGCTTTAGTTATTGTAAATACAGGTGCTTGTTTAATTGTATTTACATCTACATAAATTCTTGTAGTTGAATAACGTCCAGTTTCTCCTACTACAATTTCAAGTTTGTTTTTTCCACTGCTAGCTGTTAGTGGGATTTGTACACTTGTAGAGAGTTTTCCATCTTTAATGGTTAATTTTTGTATTGTTTTACCATTATATTTTATTGCAACTTTATTAGATCCAATAAGCTGTCTGTTGTTTTTATCAAATAATGTTTCATTAATTAATATTTTATCTCCAGTATATACATTATTAAATGTTTTTATAGATGGATTTTTAACATCAACTTTTTTAGGTGTGAATGTAATTGCTTCTGAATCTGCACGATTATAATCTGAATTACCTCCAAATACTGCTGTGATTTTATATGTTTTTGATGAAAGTTGAATAAGATCATATTCAAGCTGTACAATACCTTTATTATTAAGTTTTATAGTTGATATATTTCCAACTTTTACAGTTGCTCCATTGATTTTAAATACAACTTTTCCACTTGTAATTGCTTGTTTTGTAGTAGAATCTACAACTTTTGCTGTAAGATTTATCTTATCACCAACAGTCAAGTTATCAGGAAGTGTAACTATTATTTGTGCTGTTTTTTTACCAGTCATACCTGTAATTGTTGATCTGTTTGTAATATTTGTTGAATTTTGATAACCCATTGAATCTACACCATGTTGTGTATTTGTATCAAATGTGTTATTTTCAATTAATACATCGTTTGTTCTGTTAATAAAGAGTGCATATGCATTATTTCCTTCATCTGTACTGTTTACAACATTACCTCTAACAATTGTATTTGCACTTTCTTGTTGAATTTCAATACCTTTGTTTGCTGGTATGATTTCTTCAACTACTTGATTTGTATATATTCTACTATTACCTGTTGTATTAACTTTATTATCTATTATAAGACAATTTGGTGAGTGTGCAAGACTTATACCTGATGAGTACACACCATTTAATTTTAATTTGTTATCTGTAATATTAGCATAGCTGGTTCTGTAAATTTCCATTCCATATCCAATTGTAGCATTTATATTAATGGTATTGTTATAAATGTTTATGTTTTCACTTCCAGCTCCACCCATACTTGAGGTAATTATACCAAATGCCATAGCTTCATTATCATCTTTATAGATTGTTGAATTATTACAATTTAAAGTTATTTCGTTGTTTGCTATTACAACATTTGATACTCCATCAGCAACTTGTATACCATCAACATATCTTTCACCTTCACCATAAATTTTATTATTTTCAATGGTTGAATTTTGAAGTGCTGTTGCTGTAATTGCAAATCCAAATCTTCCAGCATATAAGTAGATAGTATTATTTTTAACTGTTGCATTTTTACCTTTAAGTTCTATAACATCAATTGTACCATATTCATTTGATATAGCACCTTCAATTTTTGAAACATTAAGAATATTTCCTGTAACTACTACGTTTTCTCCACCTAATGTTTTAACTGCTGCTGTATTTACTTCTCCAGACTTATCACTCATTCCAGACCAGTCAATTGCTTCATCAGGACCTTCTACTGTTACATTATTATTTAATATTTTAGCATTATTTTCTATGTTTTTAATACCAATAGCTTCTCCATCTACTTTTTGAAGTTTGATTTCATTGTTTGATATAGTTACATTTAATGCTTGATTACTAATTGCATAATTATAATCAGTACCAGATATTTGTATTTTAAGGTTTGTTACAGTTGCTCCAATTGCTTTTTCTGCAATTTTTACTTGTCCATTTTTAATTAAAACATTTTCACCTGTAACATAAACTCCAGGTTTTGATACTTCAAAATTTCTATTTTCGAATTCACCAGTTAATATAACTGTTGTATTTGCTCCGATTTTACTGAGCATTCTTCCTCCTGAGTTAAAATAGCTGAAATAGTTTCCACTATTTACTGTTACTGAGGTGTTTTCTGCTTTTTTTACTGTTTTTGTATTTTCTTTATTTTCATTTATAGTTTTAGTGTTTTGAACCGTATTTTTAGAAGTGGTTTCCACTTTTTTATTGGTTTTTGTTGTTTGTGTTTCATCGTTTTGTGTTTGTGTTGTTGTTTTTTCTATTGTTTGTTGAGTGTTTGTGTGTTGTTGTAGTTGATTATCTGTTTGTATACTTTGAGTATTATCAGCATCTGCTGCTGATACCGCGGTTACTCCTACAAGAAATACGATTAATGTCATAACTAAAACAAGATTTAGTTTTTTATTAAACATAATCATCTTTCCTTTTTTAAACTTGTAATATAAAACATTTTTTAATTTTTATTAACTTTACTTAAAAAATATACTATTACTTAAATTATTATTTTATATTTTATTAATAATAAAGATGATTATAAAAAAAATTTCATTATTCCTAAATAGCCTATTTTTCAAGCTTAAATCAAAAAATATGAGAAAGGATCTTATTAATTTTAATAGAAGCTTTTATAATTTAGTTTTATAATTATTATTTGAATTTAAAAATAGTTAGTATAAAATAAAGGGGTTGATGTTTGAAGTAATATATATTTTGATATTTATATTACTTCTAAAGTTTTTTTTTTGATTATAATCTTTTTCCAAAGTTTAGGATGTTTTCTGGGTTAAGTGTGGATTTTTCATTTTGTGATTTTAGGTTTTCTGTTTTTAGAATACCATTTACGTTGTTGTATGTGTTTGCTGCACGTTGTGCTGTGTTTGATGTGGAATTACAATTTTTGATTGTGAGTGTTCCTTTATCATTAAAGTTTACTCCACCGTTCATTGTTGCTGTGTTTTGTGTGAATGTTGATTTATCAATTGTCATTGTACCGAAGTTGTAATTTACTCCACCACGTGTTGCTGTGTTTTTAATGTTTTTGGAGTTTGTTATTGTCATTTTTCCATTGTTGTTGTAGTTTACTCCACCATTACCATTTGCTGTGTTTGATTCAAATGTTGAATCTGTTATTGTTACTGTTCCTTTATCATTGTATGTTACTGCTGCGTTTGTTGTTACTTTGTTGTTTTTGAATGTTGATTTGATGATTTGTAGATCACGGAAGTTGTAGTTTACTCCACCTCTAGATGCATTGTTGTTATTTAAGTTGGATGATCTTATGATCATTGTTCCATAGTTTGCATTTACTCCACCATTTGGTGCATAGTTTCCTGTAAATAGTGATCCTGTAATGTTCATGTTTAGTTTGTTGTTGTTGTAGTTACATCCTCCATAGTTTCCTGCTTTGTTGTTTGTGAAGTTGGAGTTTGTGATTGTCATTGTGTTTTTATCATTAAAGTTACATCCACCATTTATTGTTGCTGTGTTTTGTGTGAATGTTGATTTATTAATTGTCATTGTACCGAAATCGTAGTTTACTCCTCCTCTGGATGCTGTGTTTTTGTTGTGTTTTGAGTTTGTTATTGTTATTTTTCCATTGTTGTTGTAGTTTACTCCACCATTTCCTGTAGCTTTGTTTGATTCAAATGTTGAATCTGTTATTGTTACTGTTCCTTTATCGTTATATGTTACTGCTGCGTTTGTTGTTACTTTGTTGTTTTTGAATGTTGATTTGATGATTTGGAGTTCACGGAAGTTGTAGTTTACTCCTCCTCTGGATGCATTGTTGTTATTTAGGTTGGATGATCTTATGATGATTGTTCCATAGTTTGCTGTTACTCCTCCATTTGGTGCGTAGTTGTTATTTAGGTTGGATGATGTTATGTTCATTTTAGCATAGTTGTTGTTGTACATTGCTCCACCATAGTTTCCTGCTTTGTTGTTTGTGAAGTTGGAGTTTGTGATTGTCATTGTGTTTTTATCATTGAAGTTTGCTCCACCATTTACTTTTGCATTATTGTTTTTGAATATGGAATTTGTAATTATTGAATTTCCCATATCATAGGTTACTCCTCCACGACTTGCTGTGTTAAATGAGAAGTATCCTTTTGTTAAGTTGATTGTTCCATTGTTATTGTATACTATTGCACCATTTTCAGCTATGTTATTTGAGAATGATGAGTTTAGTACTTTTAGTTTTCCTTGATCGTTGTATATTACTCCACCATTGGATTTTGCTGTATTATTAAGGAATATTGAATCATATATGTTTACTGTTCCTTTGTTGTATATTACAGATCCACGTTGAGCATTTGTACGTTGTATTTTGAAGTTTAGTAGTTCAAGAGTGTATCCTTTATCTACTGTTATGAATTGTTTATTTTTATTTCCATCAAGTAAGTTATTATTTCCAATAATTCTTAATGTTTTTATTGTTGCACCATTCCATGTGATTGGTTCGGTTATATTGTAGTTTCCTTTGTTTAATTTTATTGTTGCTATTCCATTTGGATTTAAGTTTTTCTGTGTTTTAAGGTTTTTAATTGCACTTACAAGTTGTGCGTAGTTGTTTACTGTTATTGTTGGTTGTGCTGCATATATTATAAGTCCATTTGTAAATGTTTTTGATGCTGTGTTAAATTGGTTGTTTGCTTTAAATGTAAATGAAATGTTGTTTGATCCTACAAGTGATGCTGGTGCATTAAATGTGAATATTACATATCCGGATTGTCCTTTTATTCCAGCTTCAATTGCTGATCCATTAGCATATTTAAGTTGTACTCCATTTATTGAAATTGTAACAATACCTGATTTTGCAAATAATTTTCCTGTATTATCATTTATTCCAACTTTTATTGTTGTATTTTGACCTACTGTTGCATATGTTGTATTGTAGTTTAATACTGTTGGTTTTAATACAAGGTTTAATTTATTAGTTGCCATGGAAGTTGCAAGTTCTTCATTTTCATTGTATTGAGCTTTTATTGTGTAGCTTCCACGTGTGAATGTTGATGGAATTGTGTAGTTATATGTGAATATTCCATTTTTAACTGAAGCTGTTCCTACTTTTTGGTTATTTACAGTTATTGTAACTGTTCCTTTATTTACTGCTTTACCATTTGATGTTACTTTACCTGTTATTGGTACTTTATCACCAATTGCACCTGTTGAACTTGATACTGTGGTTGCTGTTGTTGTAAGGATGCATAGTTTACTGCTTCCTTCTGATGCAAGATGATCATCATTACCACTGTATATTACGGTAATATTGTATATACCATTTTTAGTGTTCATTGGTACTTTGTATTTGTATGTTGCACGTCCTAATGTTAGGTTTTCTGTAGTGATTTCTTTTTCATCTAATTTAATTGTTACTTCACCTGATAGTTTACTTCCAAAGTAATCTTCTACATCTACGATAAATGTTACATTTTCACCAGGTAATGCACTTACTTGGGTTACTTTAACAATACTATCTGTTTTTGTTTTGTTAAGATCAAGTATTGCTATTGTTGTGGTATTTTGGAAGTTTGTTCCACTAACACTTCCAACTAAATAAAATTTTGTTGGTTTAAAGTAGCTTGTTAAATTTACTTTAAGTGCAAATGTTCCATCTTTATTTACTTTTACAGTTCCAAGGTTTGATCCAACTACTCTTACACTTACTGTAAGGTTTGTTAAATCATTTGTTGTTGCTGTTACTACTCCATTTACTGTAAATGGTGCTCCAACTGTTGCTTTTATAGGTTTTATACTTAGTGTTGTGAAGTGTAAGAAGTTATTTCTAATTACATTTGTTTTATGATCATTAAGTACAGATTCATCTCCAAATAATTTATTTGCTTGTAGTGCATTTTGTTCAATTGTGTTATTTACTGCTTGATATGTTAAATTTGCAGTGTATTGTGCTGTTGTGTTTATTGTATTGTATGATATATTATTTCTGAAACTGTTGGTTTCAAAGTATATACCAGCATTTCCATATCTTATTGCATCACTATGTTTTGCTTCTGAAACTTTTCCATAGCTTCCATTTCTTAAATCAAATTTGTTTGATGTTATATTGTTATCATTTGCACGGTATCCTGCAATACCATAAATGTATGATCCTTTAGCATAGATATCATTACCATTTATTAAGTTATTAATTGAGTCAAATATTTCTACAGAATATACAGCTGCTCCTGTTAGGTTAAATACGTTGTTATTTATATAGTTAAATTGTGATGCTTCTAGTGTACATCCATATACATAGTCACCATATTGTGTTTTGTTATGTAATGCATTTACATTA
Organism: Methanosphaera cuniculi; assembly: GCF_003149675.1. Taxonomy (NCBI): domain Archaea; kingdom Methanobacteriati; phylum Methanobacteriota; class Methanobacteria; order Methanobacteriales; family Methanobacteriaceae; genus Methanosphaera; species Methanosphaera cuniculi. The sequence continues at coordinate 24,774 of NZ_LWMS01000005.1, forward strand.
AATACATTATCTTCAACTATTGTATTTACACTATTTAATCCTGATATAAATCCTGTTGCAAAATATCCTCCATTTACAGTTACTGTATTTTTATAGAAGCTATTGTTTGTTGCATTGTTTGATTCTAATGATCCACCCCATTGTGATCCTAGAACTCCCATACCATAGGTGTATGGTCCAAAGCTTGTCATAGTAATGTTGTTTGATTGTACTAAGTTATAATTTGAATCATAGTATATATCTATTCCAACTACACTATTTTTACAATCTGTTTCTGGTGCTGTGTATTGTTTAAATTCTGATATTCCAATAACTGTGTTATCTTCAATTGTATTACGTGATGAGTATAAAAGTATAATTCCATATGCATGAAGTAATTCTTTTATTGTTCCCATTTCACCATTTAACATTATTTCATCATCATATTCTAATCTTTTTGATGATTGATTTACAGTGATAGTGTTATTTGTTATATTACTCATATCTGTTGCATAAACTGTAACTGCATAGTTTATGTAGTCACCTGATGTAAATACTTTATTATTTACTACAGTAGCTCCATTTGCTCCATATAACCATATTCCAATACTTTCCCAGTTATCAAAGTTGTATACTGTGTTGTTTATAATTTTACAATTTGATACATCTTTAACTTCAATTGCATGTGTATTAGCAATATTATCTGTTCTTGTATTTCTAATTGTTATATTAGTTACTGTTGAATTTGATGCATCTTCTGTTAGTGTTAATGTACCGTCATTTATTATACAATTTTGTCCAATTACATGTACTTTTATTGGGAAGATAAATTTTTTGTTTTTGAAAGTTCCTTTGAGTATGATTGTATCATTTTTAAGAACTTTTTTAGTATTTACAGAGAAGTCATCATTAAAGTAGCTGTAATATGTATCATCAGTTACTATGTATGTTTTATTTGATTCTGGCATATCATCTTTATTTGCTGTGGATGGTGGGATGTATGCTTTATCTCGTCCCATACCTAAACTACAGTTAAGTACATTTGATTCATCTACTGTTATATTAATATCATCAGGGTTATATGCTCCTGCATCTGAGAAGTCTATTGCACATTCACCAAATGATTGTATTGCATTTCTTGATACAAGAACATTGTTTATTCTTTTTGTTGTTGACTGACGTCTAAATAGTATACCCATTTTTTGTGCAGTCATGGTGTTGTTTCTTATTATAATATTTTTGTATTGTCCTTTTGAGTATATAGCGTATGATTCTGTTGACCAGAGATAGTTATTTTCAATTATTGCATCATTTGCATTTATTACAATACAACTTCCAGCATTTGATGAAATATTGTTATTTTTAACAAGTACTCCATTACCTCCAATTTCAATACCAGTTGTTGTATCATTTACATGAACTTCATTATATGTTACAATAGCACCTTCACATGCATATATTCCTTGTGATGTTGCATTTACATAGTTTCTTGTAATTGTGTTGTTTGTGAAATCCTGTGTTGATATTCCACGGTATGCATGATTTACAGTGTTATTACTAATAATATTTCTTGTTCCCATAATTTCAATTGAGTATGACCATGATGTATTTCCACCTAAAACTCGGTTTCCTGTTACATTGTTATCATCACAGTATCCTCCTTGGAATAATCCTGATCCATATACTGAAAAGTAGATACCATTTGCTGCATCACTTGTTACTTTGTTATTTCTAATGTTATTAAAGTAACAATTTCCAAATGCTGCTGCTGTGTGTGTACGTATTGTATCTGTACGATATGCTGTTTCAAGGGTGTTACCTTCAATGAGACTGTTGTTCATTTTATCTGCTGCAAGTGCAAATCCAAATGGTCCATTTACAAATGCTACATTATTTCTAATTGTAACATTTTTTGTTACATTTATATATATTCCTGTACCATAAGTATTTGAGTTGTTAATTCTTAGATTTTCAACTGTTGCATTTTCTGAGTTTAGTCCTGCAACTGTTACTGTACAGTTATATAGTCTTACGTTATTTTTACCTTTGAGTGTAATGTTTGGTTTGTCTATTGTGAAGTTTACATTTCTGAATTCTCCACTAAGGATGATTGTAGATCCTGCTGTTATTAAGTTTGTTGATTCTGTTAGTTGTGTTTCATTATTATATCTGAAATACATACCATGCTCTTTTTGTGTTATGGTAATTTCCAGTGCTTGCTTTGTTTCTTTTTTATCATTATTTGATGTTAGATTTTTATTTGTTGTTGATTTGTCACTTTTTATGTTTTTATTTGTTGTTTTGGTTGTGTTGATATTTTCACTTATAGCTTTTGAAGTAGTGGTTGCTTTTTTTACTTCTTTAGCATTATCAGTTTGTACTGATTTTTCTACAGTTTTTTGTGTAGTTTGTATGCTTTCGCTAGGTGATTGAATATCTTCGCTTATACTTGTATCAGCTGATACTGGGGTTGCTGTTGTGCTGTTATCTGCTGCACTTATACAACCTAAGCCAACCATTATCATTATTAGTGTGACAACTAATAACTTATTTATGGTTTTCATATAATGTCACCTTTATTTTTTGATATAATTCATAAAGAAATTTCTAAAAATTAAAAAAAAAATTTAAATTTTTTTTATCCTTTTATGTATTATCTATATATGTTGTTTGAATTAATAAGGTTTTTTAAAAAAAAGTTAAAATTTAATTTATTATATTCGAATTAATAGGAATTTATAAAATTTTATTGATTAAATTTAATATTTTTAAAATAAGTTAGAAAATTAAAAAAGGAGATTAGAAAAAAAGTAAAATAACGCTCTAATTTATGATTTTAATAATTTTATTTTACTTTTATAATTTCAGAACTACGATGATACCATTACCATTTTTCCAGTTTTTGGATCTTGATATACTGTACCTTTTTGTTCATATCCAGAACCTGATGATGTTACAGCTTCTGGTTGTTCATTTAGTTCAGTTGTTTGTTCATTTAGTTCTGTAGTTTGAGCTGGACTTGATTGTGATTGACTTGCTTGTGAAATACTAGTTGCTCCTGTTGACATAACAGCAAATATTAGAAATCCCACAGCAAGTACAAGCATAATATCAGTTAAGTTAACAGCTGATGCCATTGGATCTATATCTTCTTCTGGCATTTGCCTTAATCCACTTCTTCTTAATGACATTTTAAAACCTCAAGTATTGCTTCTGCAACATCATATAAGTCTCCGATATCTTTTTGATACCATCGTCTTCTTATTTTTGCTATAACATAACATAATGAACCTGCAGCAAGTCCTGCAGTTGTTGTGTTAAATGCAACTGTTAAGTTTGATGTTAATGTTGTCATATCCCCTGCACCAAGTGCTGCAAGTCCTGGACCCATAGGTATAATTGTACCAAGAAGTCCACATGCAGATCCAACTTTTGCTACAATATCATCTTTTTCAAGTGATTTTAGCACATTATTTTCTTGTCCTTCAAGAAGGTTTCGTGCAAGGATTTCACGTGTTGTACTGTCATATTCTGTAGTATTAAGATTTGCAATAATACAGAGTATTTCTTTATCACGTTTATTAAAATTTGAGTTATTGATGAAATTACACATTTGATCTTTAGGGGAGACAGTAATATCTTCAATAAGTTTTGCTTTTTCTTGACTTGTAATTTTTTTACGACTTGTATATTCAGCTAGTATTGATCCAAGTTCAATAATTGCAAATATTATGAATATTACAAGTAAAATCATAACTGGAAGTAATAGACTCTGTGCTATTACATTTAAAACTCCAGATAATATATCTCCACCAGGTATTGTACTGGCCATTTTATCCTCCATTTTTTTTAATATCTTTTTTTTTATTAGTTGTTTTTAAAAAAGTTTAAAACTCTTTTCGTTGTCTGTTTTAATTAGTATTGTATATACTCATCTCTTTTTTTGGCATATATTACTCCAATTATCATTATAACTGCAATTACTACAACCATTTTAAGAACACTTGTAATTGATTGTATTTCTATTGGTGTTCCCACAGTTACAAGTTCTATGTTTGGTAATATCATAAGACATAATACGAAGTACATTCCCATAAAAATCATGAAGTCTCCTAGTACAATTGGATATGGTCTGTGTACTTTTTGAACAATTTTACCTGAAAGTAGGTATGTTACACCCATAACAACAACCAATGCTACTGCAGATATTGCTCCTAATGATACTGTTGGTATTGTACTCATTGGTGCAACTAGTAATATTGTTGTTAGTATTGCTCCAAAACAACATGGACATGGTGCTACTACTGCCATACTTGTTGCAGAACCTACATCTTTACCTGTGACTTTCCAGTCATGTATTGTTTTAAATCCTGTAACAAGAATAATTACAGCAATTACAGCAAAGATGTATGAGGTGTAATTATATACAAAATTATATAATATTTCTGTATATGGCTGTGCGAGATATGATAATACTGTTAGTCCTACTCCATATCCTATTAATATATAGCCAACAGTTCTTTTCTTAATTCCTGAAAAACCAAGAGCTAACCCAATTTTTAAACCAAATATTAAAACTGCTGCTAAAATTCCATATTGCATTAGCTGATCTAACATCATATACCTCCCTTTATTTGTTTTATAAAATAAAAAAACAAACACTTATATTTAAAGAAATATTGATTATTTGACCATTATTTTATTAAATAATATTTTTTGATTTTTTATAAGTTTATATTTAGTTTTTTAAGTTTAATAAAATTACTTTATTTTTTTTAAAAAAAATCTAATAATTGTAATTCTATTTGCTTTTATATTTTCTAAAAATAGTTCAATTTTACTTATTTTAATTAATTAAATACTAACTAATCAAAATTTAATAAATAATCTTATATAATACTTTAATCAAAATAACTTATCATGGAGAATATTAAAATTAATGGAAAAATATTTTTCAAGTATTAATAATAAAAGGAGGTTAAATTATTAACATTAAAAATAATCATATTATCTTGATTATTTTAACTATAATGTTTATTATCCTCACAACATCTACAATCTCAGCAGCATCAGATGATATAACAACATCATCTGTAGTTTGTGATGATAATAACCAGATAGATCATATGTCAAATAATATGGTTTCCAATGTTAAAAATAATCACTTAGAAACTAATACTCAGCAAGAAAGCTCAAAAACAATTGAAACAACCAGTGAAAAAACAAAAAATACACAAAAAGACACCAAAGTATTACAAAATACAAAATCTGATAAGATAATTAAAAAAGATAATAATACACAAACACAGCAAAATACAACAAATTCTACTAACACAAACTCATCTAAACTAACACCATCATTATCTATAAATGATGATCCAATAACACCAGGAAAAGAAGCAACATTTACAGCAATAAAAAATCCAGATGCAACTGGAAAAGGTGTATTTAAAATAAATGGAAAAACAATATCAGATCCAATAAAACTTGAAGCAGATACAATGCTTGTAAGGTATACATACATGATACCAACAACATTTGAATCTGCAACATACAAATTAACATTTGTATACTCAGGAAATTCAAAATATGAAAAAGATGAAGTTTCAACAACACTAAAACTAGAACCTGAAGAAAAGGATCTTGATCCACAACTTTACATGAAAAATGTAACTGTAAAATTCCAAGATACACAAAAACTAGTTCTTAAACTTGCAGATGATGCAAAAGGATCAGTTGTATTTAAATTAAATCATTCAACAATAACCCCAAAACTAACTGTTGTTAATGGAACAGCAACCTATCTATTTGATTCATCAAAGATATATCCTGGAAAATATCGACTTGATGCAAAGTATAGTGGAAATTTTAAGTATAAACCAGGAAATTTCACATCATACTTAACAATTCAAAGACTAGCAGCAAATGTAACACTAAATAATATAACATCAAAAGCTGGATCAACAATTAATTTAAATGCTCGAATTCTTGATGAACGTGGAAATCCAGTAGAAGCAGCATATGTTGTTTATAAAATCAATGAAAAAACAATAGGAAATACTACTACAACAAGTGAAGGATATGCACCATTAAAATATACAATACCTTCAATATTTGATAATCATGAATATAGCTTAAAAGTTATATGTAATGTATCAAGAAAAGTTCAAAGATCAACAGCTTATGCTACAATAACATTAACACAACTAAAAACATATTTAACTATTTCTAAAGTACAAGCAAAAATTAATGAAACAGTAACAATAATTGCAACACCTATTGATGAAAATAAAAATAATGCACATAGAGGCAGAGTTCTATTTACAATAAATGGTGTAAAACAACCATATGTAAATATTACAAATGGATATGCACTAATACGTTACACACCAAAAACAAATGTAGCAACCAAATTAAATGTAACAGCAGCATTTGATAGTATATGGAAGTATACAAATTGTAGTGCAAAAAGCACTATTGAAATAATTAAGATTGGTACAATAACAACAACTCGTTATACTGATGCAAAAGTTGGAATGACAACAACAGTATCAGCAAGAGTAGAAGATAAAAATCAAATACTTGTAAATGGAGGAGTTGTAGTATTTACACTAAATGGAACTAAACTTGGTAATGCAACAGTTAAAGATGGTGCAGCAAACTATACATTTATAATGCCAAGATATCCAAAAGGTGTATATCGTCTTAATGCAACCTATATGGGAAGTGGATCATATCTAAGTAGTAATAACTTAAATTATGTAAATGTAACATTACTTGATTCACGATTAATTACATCACCTGTAGTTGTAACAGTAGGTCAGAAAACTAATATTTCAGTATTTGTTATGGATGAAACAAGCCATTATGCAGAAAATGGTGAAGTAACCTTTACATTAAATGGAACAAAAATAGGTTCAGCAAAAATTAAAAATGGAACAGCAACAATAACATATAAACCACCATATAAATACAGTGGATTAACACTTAGATATGTTGCAACACTTAAAGCTAACCAATTCTATTCATCAGCATATTCAATAAACAATATTACAGTCTCACCACTAAAAGATGTATATGTATCAAATAAAGGAAATAACAACAATCTTGGTGATAAAGCACATCCATTTAAATCTTTATACTATGCTGTAGGACACGTAGCAACCTTTGGAACAGTTCACATGCTTGATGGAACATATAAAGAAAACACAATACTAATAAACAACAGTGTTAAAATCAAAGGATCAAGCTATAAAACAATAATAAATGGTATAGCTACAGGTAAAACAATAATAACAGTTACAAAAGCTGATGCACTACTTACACTTGAAGATCTTACAATAACAAATGGACTTGGAAAAGATGATAGATCTGCAGGAGCAATAAAATCCTATGGAAAATTAAATATTGCACATGTAAGATTTATAGCAAATAAAGCAACAGGTAAATTCTCAGCAGGAGCAATATACTCAACTGGAATTACAAACATTACAAATGTTGAATTTATAAACAATACTCTAACCACACCTAATGCAGAAGGTGGAGCTCTACGTTTAATTAATAATACAACAACTATTATTAATGCAAACTTCCAAAATAACCAGGCAATAGGATCAAACTCTACTGGTGGAGGAGCAATCTACATGCAAGATGGTGCATTAATAATTAATTCAACCAACTTCATAGATAACAAAGCAAAAGGTGCAAATGTACTTGGTGGAGCAATAAGAGGCTCATATGGTGATATGGTAATAACCAAAGTAACATTTAAAAATAACATGGTAAATGGTACAATCTTTGGTATAGGTGGAGCTATAAGTAGTCTTGGAACAGGAATTTATATAAATCAATCAACACTTAATTCAAATAAAGCATATGGTAAACAATCAGCATCAGCTGCAGCAATATATGCACAATATGCAGCAGTAATGTCATATAACTGTCGTTATCTTTCAAACTTAGCACAATCTGAAACAGTGCTTGGTGGAACAATTGAAGGATATTCTGCATATTCAAACTTTGTAAATTGTACGTTTGATAAAAATATTGCAAATGCAACAAAAACCAATTCATTTGGTGGAGTAATATACTATGAAACAGGAAATCTTACAGTTTCCTCATCATACTTTACAAATAACCAGGCAAAATCAGTTAATGTTTCAATTGGTGGAGCAATCTATTCACATGCTAATTCCACAGTATATCATTGTAACTTTACAAATAACCAAGCAGTTGGTAAAAATATAGGTGGAGGAGCAATAGGTAACCTTGGAAATATGACAGTTTCACAGTCAAACTTCGTAAAAAACAATGCATCTAAAATAGGAAATGCAATAACTGCAGTAACCGGTGCAAAAACCATAATTAATGAAAACTATTGGTATGCTCAAAATCCTAAATGGAATGAGTTATTACGTAGATTAAATAAACCAAGTGATTATTCAAAAACACCAATAAAACACTAAAAAAAAAACAAAAAAAATAATAAATGAGAGAATATATTATTTTTCTTATATATTCTCTTTTTTTTAGAAAACTTTTTTTCAACTAATTTTATTAAAACTTAAAAAAAATAAACCTAATTCTTTTTATAAAAAAAACTTGATTTTTATTAACTTTACTAATTTTTTGATCATCTTTTAAAGCTTATATGATTATTCTATTTTTAAAAAAAAGGTGTTATTTAAGAGGGAGGTTAAAAAGTAATTATTTATATAAGAAGAATTTTTTTTTATACTCCAAATTCTCTAAGTTTTGCTCTCATATGTTCTATGATAAGATCTCTTTCTTCTTCTGATTCTAATGCCATATCTATTGAGCTTTTTAGCCATTCAATAGTATTTCCAATATCATATATTTTTCCTTCAAATGCTGTTGCATATACATTGTCTTGTTCATTTATTGCATCAGTTAATTGTATTTCTCCACCTACACCTGGTTGTGTATTTCTAAGTTTATCAAATATATCTGATGTTAGCACATATCTTCCTGTTATTCCAAGATTTGATGGTGCATCTTCAAGTTTTGGTTTTTCAACAAGATTATCTACTTTATATGTGTTATCTTCAATTTTAACTCCATCAATTATTCCATATCTTTCTACTTTTTCAGCAGGTAGTTCTTCTATTGCTATTGTTGATCCACCATATTTTTCATGAATATCAAGTAATTGTTTTGTACATGGAACTTTTGAGTGTGTTATTGTATCACCAAGTAGTACTGCAAATGATTCATCTCCTATGTGTTTTTCAGCACATAGTATTGCATCACCTAATCCTTTTTGTCTTTTTTGACGGATATAGTGTATGTCTGCCATATCTGCTATTTCTTGAACTTGGTGTAGGTAGTCATATTTTTCTTTTTGATTTAATGTGTATTCAAGTTCAAATGATCTGTCAAAGTGATCTTCTATTGATCTTTTTCCTTTTCCTGTAATTATTATTATATCATCTATTCCTGATTCCACTACTTCTTCAACTACATATTGTATTGTTGGTTTGTTAAACACTGGTAGCATTTCTTTTGGTTGTGCTTTTGTTGCAGGTAAAAATCTTGTCCCTAGCCCTGCTGCTGGTATTACTGCTTTCATTTTTTATCAATTCCTCCTATAATTTTATAATTGAATTTTCACCAATTACAAAGCTTCGTCCTTTTGGATATGTTTCTTTGTCTGTTATTATTTTTGAGTTTTCACCAAGAAGACTTTCTGTTATTCTTTTATCTGATTTAATAGTTGAACTTCCTATTATTATTGATGAATCTATTTCTGATTCTATAATTTTGGTATTATCACCAATTGATGTGTAAGGTCCTACATACCCTTTTATTTCACAGTTTTCACCGATTATTGCAGGTCCTTTTATTACTGATCCTGATTTTATTGTGGTATTTTCACCAATTATTACTCGTCCTTTTATTTTAACATTATCTTCAATGTTTCCTTTAATATCTGATTCTATTGTTTCAAGGATGAGTTGATTTGCATCTAGTACATCTTCTGGTTTTCCTGTGTCTTTCCACCATCCTTGTACTATGAATGAATCTACACTTTTATCTTCATCTATTAGTTGTTGTATTGCATCTGTTATTTCAAGTTCATTTCTCCATGAAGGCTCGATTTTATCTATTGCATCAAAGATTTCATTTTTAAATAGATAAATTCCAACTAATGCAAGATTACTTTTTGGATGTTCTGGTTTTTCTACTAAATTTATGATTTTACCCTCTTCATTTAGTTCTGCTACTCCAAATTGTCTTGGATCTTCTACTTCTTGTAGTAATAATCGGGATGAAAATTCTGATTCATCAAATCCTTTTACAAATTCATCAATTCCTGATTTTAGGATATTATCTCCTAGATACATTACAAAGGATTCACCATCTACAAATTCTTTTGCTGTTGCTGCTGCATGTGCTAATCCTTTAGGTTCTCCTTGCATGATGTATGTTATGTTTACACCATATTTTGATCCATCACCTAGTTCTTCTTTTATTTTATTAGGCATGTTTGTTCCAAGTATAATTCCAATATCTGTTATTCCTGCATCACGTAAATCTTCTATTGCATATTCTATTACAGGCTTGTTTGCTATTGGTATTAGTTGTTTAGGACCTGTGTGTGTTAATGGTCTTAGTCTTGTACCATGTCCTCCAGATAAAATAACTCCTTTCATTGTTAGTTTTTCTCCTTAAATTAAATTATTTTATAATAATTCCTCTTTTTTTGTTTTTTTTTTATTTTATTTAAATTGAAAAGTGAAAAAATTTTTTATTAGTATGTTAAAAAAAAGTTTATTATTATATAGTTAATTTTATTTCTATTTTTTATCTTTTTTATATTTTTTAGCTATTAGTAAATTATATAGTATGAATATTTCATTTTTATAAAATAAAGTTTTTTTTATTTTACTTTAAAAAAACCATAATAGTTTATAATAATAAGTATTTTTATAATATTATCTATTAACACAATATTTTAAAAGTTAATCACTACATGCAGGAGGATATTTAAAATTATGAATAAGAAATTTTTATTAATATTTTTTTGCATAACAACAATTCTTATACTAACAACAACAGCAGCAGCAGATAATACTACAACGACACAAGAAACATCAACTATACATGATACAATAGATAAAACATCACAATTAACACAAGAAAATACCAATACACATACCCCAGATAATGAAAAAACAAACACTAAATATACAAATAAAACCACTAAAAAATCCATAAACACAAACACATTAACACAACAACTAATAGATACACAAGATGATAACACAACAATAACACTACAAAAAGGAAACTACAAACTAGATCCACTACAAATAAACAAAAATTTAACAATTATAGGTGAAAATAAAACACAAACAATACTTACAACTAACTCAACAAAAAGTCTTTTTAACATAGTAAACCAAAATACACACCTAAATCTTATAAACATAACAATACAAGATCATACTTCAAATGAAACACCAACAATAAACAACAATGGAATACTAACAGTTGATAATGTTATCATAAAAAACAATACATGCAAACTAAGAACAGCAAAAGGTGGAGCAATATATAACACAGGAAATTTAACTGTAATAAACTCCGAATTTCAGGAAAACACAGCATCATGGGGAGCATCAATATACAACTTCCAAGCAAACACAACAATTGAAAACTCACAATTTACGGGAGATCATACATATAATGTTGGAGGAGCACTTTATACTATACGTGGAAATATGACAATAAACAACTCACGTATCGTACAAAATCGTGGTGTAAGTGGAGCTGGAATATATAATGCATTTGGAAAACTAAATGTAAATAATACATTGTTTTTAAAAAATGATGCAGAATCATTCTATGGTGGAGCAATATATTCAACAGGAATTGCAAATGTTGAAAATTCAAACTTCCTATTTAACCATGCACAATACATGGGAGGAGCAATAACTAACACTAATAACTTCACAGCAACAAACTGTTCATTTGAATCAAATACAGCAGGTGAAAGTGGAGGAGCAATAGAAAATATTGCATGGTCAAATACTGAAAATGGAAATCTTACAATAATAATGTGTAACTTCACAGAAAATTCAGCAACCACAGCAAATGGTGGAGCAATAATAAATCTTAACTCAACAGAAGTACTTGGAAACTATGGAACAATAACCGCAAGAAAATGTATATTTGACTCAAACACGGCAAGTAAAAAAGGTGGAGCAATATATAATGATCAATACATAAATGTAGAATATAATATATTTAAAAATAATGAAGCAGATACAAATAATGATATCTACACACAAGATGTAATGATTAAATCCATAGAAAACAATTGGTGGTCACAAAATAATCCTAACTGGAAAAAAGTTGGAGTAACACCAAATAAGTGGGTAGTAATGACATTTACAAATCAAACACTACTACTTGAAAATATGCAAACTAAAACTATTGTTACACTAGATTCACTAAATGATAATACAAAATTATATGATGAACTTCCATTAGTTGAAGTTATATACATATCATCAAATGCAACATTTAAAGAAAACTTCCAAACACTAAATAAAACATCAATAAACACATGTATTCCAACAAATGAAACAATAACAGCAAAAATAGATAATCAAAGACTAAATCTAACACCAACAAATGCAAACATAACATATACACTTATTGATAATAACACTAAAATTCTAATAACATACAACTTACCAAGCATAATAAATGCAAAAACAAGTGTTAAAATCAATGGAAAAACAATATTTAACAAACAACTCATAAAAGATGGAAAACTAAACCTGACATACACAATACCTGTATCATATGCTAATGATGAATACACACTAACTTATGTTATAAACAACCATGGTAATATACTAAATAAAAATGATATACTCATTATACCAAAACGTAACATAACTATGATAATAACAACAAATCAAACAAAAATACAAACAGGTGACATGATACAAATAAAAGCTGACTTAAAACTAGCAGGTATAAAAATAACAACAGGTCGTGTTTCATTTAAAATCAATGGTAAAACCATACAATCAAATGTAAATGTAATAAATGGTACAGCAACAATAAATTACCAGATACCAGACTCATTTAGAGCATCAAGTAAATATAATATAACCGCTGTATATTCAGGAGATTTTAATAAGAATCGTTGTGATGCTACTCAAAATCTTAAAATTACAAAACAAGATATTCACATAGAAGATATGACTCCATTTGAACTTATGGCAGGAAGTTCTATAAGAGTTCCAATAGAATTACTAGATACACATAATAATTCAATACAACCATCTAAGTTATGCTATAAAATTAATGGAAAAACATATAAAACAAATATTACAACAGAAGATGGAGTATTCTACTTTGACTACATAACACCAACACTAAAAACTGGAAGTAGTCTAAAACAAACATTAACAATAAAAGTAGGAGAAAATCGAATCTATAATGAAGCAATATTTAACATAACCCTCAAAATAGAATAAAAATAATTGTGAAGAAGCAATAAAAAGTTTCTTCACATAAAAAATACATTCTACTTTTTTTAGTATTCTAATTTTAATCTTTTTATAATTTAATCTTATTTTTATATCCATCATATTCTTCTTAATTTTAGGAATTAAAACTCATGATACTTAAAATTAGCTCATAAATATATCATTTTTAATAGATTTAAAAAAAAGAGATTTTTAAGGAGGTGAAAAAATATTATTATATTTCACTTGGATTTGTAATTTCCCCTGTTATTGCTGATGCTGCTACAACTTGTGGATTTGAAAGATATACATAGGATTTTGCACTTCCCATACGTCCTAGGAAGTTACGGTTTGTTGTAGATATTGCTTTCATATCATCATCCATTACTCCCATATGAGCACCAAGACATGGTCCACATCCAGGATTACAGATTATTGTATTTGATTCAAGTAGTGTTTGTATAATTCCAGTATCTATTGCATCTTGGTATATTTTACGTGATGCTGGAAATACAAGTAATTGTACATCTTCATGAACTTTTTGACCTTTAAGAATTTCAGCAGCTTGTGCTAGATCTTCATAGCGTCCATTTGTACATGATCCTAGTACTGCTTGGTTAATTGTTGTTCCTTGTATTTTATCTACATCACATACATTATCAACATTATGTGGACATGCAACTTGTGGTTGAAGATCATCTACATTAAAATCATATGTTTTTTCATATTCTGCATCTTTATCAGGTGTGGTAATTTCATAATCTGTAATATTACGTTGTGCAAGATATTCGCGTGTTTGTTTATTAGGTATCATTATACCATTTTTTGCACCACACTCTATTACCATATTGGTTATAGTCATACGTGCATCAGGTGACATTGCATCTATTGTATCTCCATGAAATTCCAGGCTTTTATATGTTCCACCATATGATCCTAGTGTTTTGATAATGTTTAGTATTACATCTTTTGAGAATGTATGTTCTGGTAGTTTTCCATTTACATTTATCTTAAGGGATTCTGGTACATTTAGCCATGTTTCACCTTTTGCATATACTAATGCTAAGTCTGTTGCTCCAAGTCCTGTTGAAAATGCTCCAAATGCTCCATATGTACATGTGTGTGAGTCAGCTCCTACAATTAGACTTGATGGTTTTACATGTCCCATTTCTGGTAGTACTTGGTGACATATTCCTTCACCTTGTTTATATATATTGTTTATTTTCTGTTTTTTTGCAAATTCTCGTACTACTTGTTGGAAGTTTGCTGATCCTATCGTGTTTGCTGGTATATTATGGTCAAATACAAGTACGATTTTTTCAGGATCCCATACTTTGTCTGTTAGTTTTTCAAATACTTTTATTGTAGGTGGTGTTGTTCCATCATGACTCATTGCAATATCTACTTTTGCTGTAACTGTGTCATTTGCTGATACTTCATCTAATCCTGCATGTTTTGCTAATATTTTTTCTGTTATATTCATTCTTTTCCCCTATATTGAATATCTGCTTTTTTTAGTATTTCATTAAATTTTTCGTTTGTTATAAGTTCTCCACGTTCTCGTTCTTCTTTTACAAGATTTACAATTTCAAGAAGTTTTGCATCATCTACTTCTATTTTTAGTGTATCAAGTTTTTCAGCTATTGCTGCTTTTCCTGAATGTTTTCCTAGTACTATTTGTCTTTTGGTTCCTATCATTTCTGGAATAAATGGTTCATATGCTAGTGGATTTTTAACGATTGCATCTACATGTATTCCTGATTCATGTCTAAATATATTATTTCCAACTATTGGTTTATTGTATGCTATTGGTATTTGACTGTATTTTGATACCATTTGTGATAGTTCATTTATTATTTCGGTTTTAAATCCTAGGTCTTTATTATATAGGAGTTTTAATGCCATAGTAAGTTCTTCAAGTGATGTGTTTCCTGCTCTTTCTCCGATTCCATTTACTGTTGTTGAGATTGCTGATGCTCCGACTTGAAGTCCTGATATACAGTTTGGCACTGCCATTCCAAAGTCATTATGACAATGTAATGCTATTTCAACGTTGATGTGTTTTTTTATCTCTGATACTAGATATTTCATTGCTTCAGGGTTTATTGATCCTGTTGTATCAGCTATATGTATACGATCTGCTTTATGTTCTTGTGCTTGTGAGTATACATCTAGTAGTTTTGGTAGTTCTGTACGTGTTGCATCTTCTGCTGAAAATGCTACAAATAGTCCATGATCTTTTCCATAGTCTATTGCATTCATACATATTTCATATACTTCATCTCGTGGCTTGTTCATTTTTACATCTAGATGTAAGTCTGAAAGTCCCATGAATGTTATAATTCCATCAACATCAGCATCTAATGCTGCATCTATGTCTTCTTTTTTGGTTCTTGTTAGACAGATGATTCCTGCATCTAGTCCTTCGTTTGCTATTTTTTTTACGGATTGTTTTTCATTTTCTGATACTCTTGGAAATCCTGCTTCTATTTGATCTACTCCAAGTTCATCAAGTTTACGTGCTATATCTAGTTTTTCATCAGTTGAAAAGTATACATCTGGTGTTTGTTCTCCATCACGTAGGGTTGTATCATATATGTTTATTTTTTTTGGAAAATTATATTCTATTTCATCATTATATACGCTTACAAATCTGTCCATATTGATCTAACCTCCCTTTCTTTAAATATTTTTTTTTAATCTCCATATTATGGTTTTTTTCTCATTATTTTTTTCTATGAAATTAGTATCTTTATTTAACAAATATTTTTTTTTGTATCGTATTTTTTCTGATAGTTAATAATAATATAATTTTATTTTTTTAGTTTATATAGCTTTTTTTATTTATTCTTTGTTTTCTTCGAGTAATTCAAGGTATGATGTTCTTTCAAAGTTATCTGTTATATCAAGTTTTTTGAAGATTTCCATGATATTATCACATATTTCATCAATATTTGCATCTTCTTTTACTACATCTTCTATTTCCATGTATGTTCCTAGTTTTTCAAGTTTATCTATTGTTATAGTGTAGTTTTCATATGTGAATATTCTACGTATTTTATCTACTGTTGCTGCTTTTTTAAATCCTAGATTTTCTAGTATTTCAGTCATTTTTGTAATACTGCTTATTTCTACTTCTATTTCTTTTCTGGTTTTGCTTATATCATTTAATTTTGGTCCTTTGTATGTTAGTATTTTTTCAAATTCTGTGTCATTTTTTGGTATTTTTCTTATTCTTAATGCTTCATCTGTTTTTTTGTAGTCTTTATCAGGAGCATTGAAGTATATGTCATGTTGTCTTTCTGTATGGGAGTATTTTGCTCCTAGTTTGTCTAGTTTTTCTATCTCATATTTTGGATTTTCTATTTTTGCTTTTATTTCAACTTCTATCATTTTTATATTCATCTCACTATATTTTTTTTTAAAAGTATTTTTTTTTATAGTATTTATATAGTTATATATATTTC
>NZ_LWMS01000006.1 GCF_003149675.1 Methanosphaera cuniculi
TCATAAATAATACAAAAAATAACACAATAACAGGAAATATACTAATTGCAGATTTACTTGTAGGTGATGAATCAGTAAAAACAACAACAGCAGACGCAGATAATATAACAGGAAACACACCATTATATAAAAATTATCTAATAGATGATACAACTTATAATACATACTTTAACAATGATGGAACAATAAATGTACCAGAAGATAAGCCAATACGCTTATTAATTGGTAATTTAAATAATAAAACATTAATTCTAAACAATAATAAAGACATAACAATAATGAACTATCATGAAATAGTAGCACATAACATAACAATAAAAACAGAAGGTAATACTACATTAAACTTGACAAACATTACAATAACAAACACAAATCAAAAACCAGTACTAGAAATAAGAGGAATAAAAACAACAATAACATACACAAACTTAACATCAAATGACAACGTAATATTACTTGAAAACACACAAGATATAGAAATAGAACATAATAATTTTATCACAAATGTTACAAATGATGTGAAAGCTATAAGTATCAAAAACGTAGCAAATATTGATTCATATGATAATAATATTACGATAACAGCAAATATCACACAAGATAATAAAAAACATACAATAGTAGCAATTAATGGTATAAACCTTACAAATATAGAATTAAGTTATTTTAATATCACTATAATAAATCTTAATGAAGTAAATGATAATATATATGCATTTAATCTAATAAATCCTGAAGTAAATGTTGATAAGAAGATGTCAAGTAGACTTGCTTATAATAATATTCAAATAAGAGGATTTAATAATGCATGTGCTATTAACATGATAAATCAATCATCATTTATAAAATCAAATGAAATACAAGTTTCAGCAAAAAATACAATAGCAATGAACATGACAACATCAAATTCAAGAACTTCATATTATGAACAAATAGATTCAAACATAATAAATATGATATCACCTATGAATAATACTGGAATAAGACTAAATTCATGTGAAAATATATCAATTAGAGGAACAAATTTCACAAATACAATGAGCGAAAATAGTATAGGAATTCTAGTATACAATTCAACAAATATAACACTATATAATATGACAATGGATCTTAATGGTAAAAATCTAGTTGCAATAAATCTAAATCAAACAAATAAAATAAATATAACAACAAACAACATAACAACAAACATAAGAAATACAACTTTACAATCAATAGTACTAAATAATGCAGAAGAAACATTAATAAAGGACAATATAATTGTAACATCAACAGAATATACAGTAAAACTAGATGAAAAATCATCAAAAAGTATTATAAAAAATAACAAATTATATGCTCTTAAACTTGGAGATGATTCAATACTAAGTAATAGTAACATAGGAATCATTGATAACACACCTATAAAATCATATAAAGATCTATTATTAAATGATTACACATATGATACATTCTTTGATGAAAATGGAGTTCTAAGAGATGAAATATCAACAGCTGCAAACATAACAGTAGTTGGAAACTTATATAACAGAGTATTAAACATTACAAGACCATTAAACATAAAATCATATGACAACCTAGAATTCATAAATACAACCATCATAATAAATGCAAAAAACACAAATATAACAAACTTAGCTATGGGTGGATATAATACAAAATTAATCATAAATACAGATAATTGTAATATTAACATGCAAAAAATCAAATTAGAAAACATAGAAAATAAAAACATTACAGTAATAACAGTAAATGGAAACTATAACAACATAAGCATAACAGACATAGATACAACAAATAACATCGAAAAAGCAGCAAATGCAAATATAACACAACTTAGAATAACAGGAAAACAAAACAGTATAACAATAGGATCAATGAAAGCAAGTAACTTTACTAACTCAACAGCAATAAAACTGGATAATGCAGATAAAAACTACCTAGACATATCAGGAAGAGTTATAAGAGTCTACATAAGGTCACTAATAGCAGATAATGGAATAGTACTAAATAATTCAAATAATAATATTATAATAACATCTACTAAGTATGCAGGTATGGTTAAAAATGTAGGATTCCATCTATTTAACTCATCAAATAATTCAATATATTATGGAGAATTCACAAATTCAGGAAATTCAAAAATACTATTATTAGAAAATAATTCAAACTATAATAAAATATTAGGAATTATAAGTACATCTTCTAACTTTGATTCTGCTCCTGTTTCAATTATAAATTCAAGTTATAATATTCTTGAAGGAAATACAATTAAATTTAGTGGAAATGCATATCCTATTGAAATATTAAATGGATTTGAAAATGTAGTAAAACATAACTCACTTATTTCAACTAACTATAAAGCAAATAATGGAGTTTACCAAGAAACAACTGATGATAAAGCAGAACAAAATAATGAAGTATCTGAGAATTATGCTTCAATTCCAAGTTATAAGGCATTAGGAATAAGTATACGAGGTACTTTAAAAGTTCATCAAACAATAACTATACACGTATTTGATGGTAACTTTGTAAGTAAAGGTGGAAATTACACATTCTTTGTAAATGGAAAAGAAATAGGAACAGTTAATACAAGAAGTAATACTGCAGATATGAATTATACTATTTTAGGTGATGAAGGAGATAGATTAATTGTAACAGTTATGCAGAAAAATACAGCAGTACTAACAAATATAAGTGTATTTGCTCCAATTATCAAACTTGATACACAAGTAATTATTCCAAATGTTGTGTCAAATAAATCATCTACTACTATTACAGCAATTGTAATGGATGAAGAAGGTAATATCCAAACAAGTGGTAAAGTAGCATTTAAAGTAAATGGTAAAACACAAGGTGTGGTAAATATTAATAATGGTATTGCACAACTTACAGTTGATTCATCAAAACTATCAGCTAAAAATTACACAATAACAGCAGTATATGGTGGAAATAGTATAACAGAAAAATCAACAAGTGATGCAACACTAACAATAACAAAAACAACACCAAAAATAACAATAGAAACAACAAATGTAAAAAGAACAAACAATACAATAATCACAGTAAAACTAACAGATGATCAAAACAATACAATCTATGGAAATACAAAAGTAGCAGTAAAACTAAATGGAAAAACAATAACACATACAACATCACAAAATGGAATAATAAAAATAAACATGGACTTAACACAGTATAAAAACAGTCAATACGATTTAACTATTGTATCAGGAGAAAATAACCGGTATAATACAGCACGTATGACAACAAAACTAGCAATAGAATAGTATTTAAATCCTATTCTTTTTAACCTCCTTTCTTTATTTTATATTTTTTTTTAAGACTCTTTTTTTTTGAATTACAATTATATAAATGTTAAAGTTTATAATATAATAATATATGATTCAAGCAGTATTTTTTGATATGGATGATACACTTTATGATACTTCTGGTTTTGCTAGTATTGCTCGTCGTGCAGCTGTTAAGTCCATGGTTCATAATGGACTTAAATGTAGTGAAGATGAAGGTTATGAATGTTTAATGGAAATTGTTAAAGAGAAAGGATCAAATTATGATAAACACTTTAACATTTTAACAGAACGTATAAATGGTGAGGAAGATCCTCTTATTATTGTTAATGGTATTATTACATATCATAACACGAAATTTGCAATGCTTAAACTTGAGCCTGAAAGCTTTTCTATATTGTTATATCTTAAAAGTAAAGATTATAAAGTTGGTCTTATTACTAATGGTAAGAAGTTAAAACAGTGGGAAAAGCTAGTACGTCTTGGTGTTTATCCATTTTTTGATGTTGTTGTAACATCTGAGGAAGTTGGTGTTGATAAGCCTAATGCTGAGATTTTCCAGATTGCTATGGATAGGTTAAATGTTACAGCTGATACATCTATTATGGTTGGAAATAAGTTTGATGTTGATATTATGGGTGCATATAATGTTGGTATGCAGAGTATGCTTATAAATTCAGATCTTACAAAGGATGAGGAACAATTTCTTAAGGATAATAATTATACAGTAACTCATCTTAATTCATTAATTGATATTATGAAAATATTATAATATATTTCGTAAAATATGTATATTATAATAGTTAGATATAATATATAAGAACAAAAATACTTTTTAGGGGAACTAATCTTTTTTTTATAATAAAAGAAAAAGTTATAAAATAATAATGGGAGGTTAATATATTGGTTCAATCTGTAATAATTTATTCTGAAATTATTCCTACAATTCTTGCTTTAGCTGGTGTGTATTTTATAGGTACAGGAATTTTAGATCATAAAAGATCACAAGCAGTACTGGGTATTTTATTATTCTTTGCAGCAGTTATAGTACCATTTATTATCCTGACAAGCCTTATATAGGTTATATCCTTATTTTTTTTCTTTTTTTTTGAATTCTATTTTTTTTTCATTATGTGATATGATATTTATGTTATATATTGTTTTATTTTTAATTTTAGTTTAAATTATTCTTGTTTTTAGTATTTTTTTTATTCTATAGTTTGTGTTTTAGTGTTCCTTCATGTAGTATTGTTCCAACTAAGAAGTGTTGGATGTTGTTTTTTTTATGTTGTGTTATGGTTTGGTTTGTTAGTCCTCCTGCCATGATGTGTGTTGTGTTTGGTGTTTTTTGTATTATTTCATTTATTATTGGTGGTGTGTTGCTTTTTTTGGTTCCTACTTGGCTTATGTTTAGTAGTATTGTGTATTTTGGTTTGTGTGTATTTATGAGGTTTATTATTTCATCAAGTTTTATGTTGTTATTTTGATTTAGCAGTTGATTATTTTTAATATCTACACTTACAATTAGTTTTTCTTTATCATAATTTTCAAATATGTGTTGTGCTTCATTAATTGATGGTAATGTTTCTGTTGCAACTATATTGTATGTGCATATTTTGTTGTTTTTTTCTACATCATTTAGTGTTCTTATTCCATTATCTAACATTACAGGTATTATCTGATTTATTTGTGATATAATTTCATTATTTGATCCATTATCTTCTATTTTATCAAGATCTGCAATGTAGAGTAGTTGAGAACCAGCATCTTTTAGATTTTGTGCTATTTGAAGTATATCATCCCCATATATACTTTTAAGACGGGTGTATGTGTCACGTTTTCCTGATTTACCGGATACTGCAATGTTATCTTTTATATCAAATACTGGAATAATCATAAACTAATCTAACCTCATTTTCTCATTTTTTTTATAATTCAATCAATTTTTTTTTCTTAGTAATCATTTAATCGCATTTTACGATCTGCTACATAGTCATCTACTGCATCCATTGCAGCATCTATTGCTTCTTGTGATAGGTTTTCTGGTAGTTTTACATCTGAATCTAGTTCTATTTTTATATCTAAATCAAAGCTATCTTCATGTTTATCTAGATCTATTTTTATTTCTATATCTTCGAAGTCTTTTTTATTTACATTTTTTAGTATATGATTTGATGCTGTGTTATATGCAAGATCTATTATTTCATCAACTTCTGTGTCATTTAATTTTTTCATAAAATTCATTGTCTCCTATTTTTTTTTTATTGTATTTTTGGTTTATTTATTTATTAGTATATAATAGTTTATAAAAAAAAGAGTTTAAAATTTTTAATTCAATAGTAAAATTAGTTGGTAGTTATATTATGAATAATTATTATAAAAAAAAAGAATAATTAATTAGAAGAATAATAGAATATTTTATATTTTTTTCTAATCTTCTAAACTAGTTTCCTTTTTTCTAATTATTAGTGCAAAAGACTTATTGTGGTTGTTGTAGTTGTGTCATTGCACTTTGAAGACTTGTTTGTAATTCTTCAAGTTTATCATTAATACGTTTTTCTTGTTTGTTGATTGTTTTTTCTCTGATTTCAAGCATTTCTATACTGTCTTTTAGGTCTGCTTCTGAATCTGCTTTTGTTGTTTTTATGAGAAGAGGTCCTGCTGTTTTAAATACATCTTGATCATCTTCTATTTTTGAAAGTTCATCTAATGCTTTTTTAGATTCATTAAGTTGTATTGTTAAGTTTTGTTTTTGCATAGCAATTGATTGTGCTTGTTGTTGTGCTTGTTGGAATTGGTTTAATTGTTCTTGTATATTTTCTGGCATTTCCATTTTTATCACCTATATTTTTTTCTTGATCTGTGTATTATTATTTTATTTTTTAAGGATAATAAATTATTTAATTATTATTCTTCTAATACAATATAATTTATTTTAATTTTTTTTTTAGTTTATGTAATATTATATGTTATTTCTTTCTATTATATATTTAATATTTCTATTGATAATTTAATCCATCTTATATATGAATTTATTGAAGCACGTAGTGAAACTACATCTTTTGAATTGATTGTTATTATTATACTTTTATCTTCTTGTTTTATTGTACTTGTTGATCTGTCATTTTTGTGATTATATTCAATTTCAGGTATTAGTGAGTTATATATTATCTGAGCTTGTTTTGGTGTATCAAGTTGTACTTCAAAAATGGTTTGTATACTTTTAAGTATTTTATTTTCCATATTTAACTCCCTTATACTTATTTTTTTTTATATTATGTTTTCATCAACTATTTTATATCCATTTATATATATTTTATAATCTGTATTTTTACCATTTTTATCAATAAATGTTATTTCAGCTATTGCATCAGGGTGTGTTGTATCTTTGCATATTACACAGTTTTGTGTTATTTTATAATCAGGTTTAATTTCTGTGAATAGTTCATTTATCTCAGATAAACTTTTTGCTTTATTTATTATAAAGATATCATTTGAATTGACATTTATTGTTTTTTTATTTGATGGTATTGATGTATTTATGTAAAATGATAATACTGGTGTTTGTGTTGACTTTTCAATATTATATATGTTTATACTGCTTGGATTTCCCTTAGTTTCTGTTATTACTACTAGTTTTTCTATATTATCTTGTTTTGTTGTATTTACTATTTTATTAAAGCTTGTTTTTCCACGATTAATGTATGTTAAGTTAAAGTAATGTTTAATAAATTGTGTAAATCTACGTGTTAGTTGTGATGGTTTTCGACTTGTTGTTATTATCATATTTGTATCTATTTGAAATATCATTATATTCCCACTTTATTAGTTTTTTTTGTTTATATGTTTAATTTATTATTTAACATTACTTTTATTTATAAATATGAAAAAGTTAATTAAAAAAAATGGTTCTTTAGATTTGAAGTTTAATTTTTTATAATTAAAGAAAAAAAAGTAGTAATTTTAATTAAAAATTTATATTAAAAAAAAGAGTTCTAAAAGTTTTTTTTTGGATAAAAAATATTTAAGAATTTAACATTAAAAAAGAAGTAGTATAAAAAAATGTAGTAAGATAAGTAAATTATGTGAAATTATACTTATCTTGCTTTTACTGTACGTTTTACTACAGGTACTTCTTTGAATAAAATTCTATATCTGCATTTAGGACATTTTGATTCTGAGTATTTTTTAATATCTACAGTTTGTCCACAATTAATGCATTTATACATATTTATTCTCCTCCAGTGATACGTTTAATGTTACGTTTTGCAACTTTTCCCATTGGTGTTGCAGGTACGTATGCTCCACCAGTAAATACGTTTCCACATTTTTTACATTTCCAGATACCTGCATGTGTTCTTTTAACACCTGGTCTGTCACATTTAGGACATATGTGTTTTGCATGCATTTTATCTTCGATATCTTTCACTGTTCTTTTAGCTTTTCTACCATATCTAGCTCCAAAACGACCAGTAGATCCTACTTTACTTTTTTTTACCATTTCTTTTCACCATCCATTAAGTTTATTATTTTTTTTGTTAATAAAAAAGAGATTTTTTTTCTAAAAAGATTATTTTTTTTCCATCTCTTTTTTTTTTGTAAAATTGTATTATCTTCCTTTAATTTTTTTACATATATTTTTTTTGATAAAAAAATAAGCAATATTACTCAAAAATTATTTTTTGTATGAAAATTAAAAAAAAAAATAATTCTTTTAAATTATCTCATCTTTTTTTTTGAAGATAAAACCATCTTTCCAGTAGTCTTTTTCTTTGATGAAAAACTAATTTAATTCCTTTTTAATTTTTTATAACAAAAAAACCTAAAAAACCTACCTAAATATCTTTTTGTTAAAAAAAATAATGATCTTATATTAAGATTAAAAAAAAGGAAATTTCATCAAAATTTTAAGCTTATATATTTTGTATTCCTATTTTTTTGTCTTATGGTATTTTTTTTTATAATAACTAAAAACCTAATAATTTTATTATAAAAAAAAATTAACCACTTTTCTTTAGTGTAATTAGCTTAATAATAAAAATATATAATATTATCATTAGAATATGATTTTATTTTTGAAAAAATATTAGATCAAACCTAAATAATATATTCTAGTATTTTTTCCATTATTCTAACATAATATAACTATTTAATATATTAGTGTTTATTTAATATAAAGTTTATTATTTTAAATTATTAATGATATTAAGAAGTTCTTTACTTTTAACCTCAGAAAGTTTAATTATACGACTTATCTCATCCATCTGTAGTGTATCAAGTCCACATTTTTGCATAGCACAAAGTGTCATATCTTCCCTAAAGCCCACAGATAAACTTGCCTGCATTATAATTTCCTCATTATATGTTGCATCATATATATCTGGTTGTTTATTTTAGTAGCAGTTGTAAGAGTACACTTATTTTTAATAGGAAGTTCCATTAAAATATCCTCATCAACTGTAACTTCATTATTAACACAGCTTGCTGTTGGTATTTTTGTAGTCATAAGAGCACATATTGCACCAAGTGCTGCTGCATCCATCATATTACCATCAAAATCAACAATATAAATATCAACATATAACTTCCAGACCTTATCTGATTCAATAATACATAATTCCTTAAGATCAATAAGGGGAGCTTCACGTATTGTACGATCAACTACTCGTGATATTTCAACAGTAAACTTATTAGGAGGACCATGTTCAAAATTACGATTAGCAACAGCAAGAGATTCTGTATTAATAATAAGAATTCCCTCATCTGGTGAATTATTAAATGGAGTTGAAAGTTGAGCTTTAACACCAGCAATAACAGTTGTATTTCCAATTGAAACTAAAGCTGAACCATTAGCCTTACTTATATAATTAGTTTTAACAGTTATGTCCCTGTATTGTGTGAATTTACGTCCATCAACACGTCTTCCTTCACTAAGTAAGTCATAGATTGTTTCTTTTGAAACTTCAGAAATAACATTAACCATTTATAATTCACCTCGATATTTGTTAAGTAATGCTTCACGTTGCATTTGATTTATAAATTCACATCCTGCATATGCAAGATTTAATGCTTCATTAAATTCATCTTGTGTTAAGTTTCCATCCATCTGAAGAAATGTTATTTCACCTGTTCTTGGCATTATTGCAACAGGTATATCAGCATTTCCTGTTTGATCTTCTTTTTCTGATAAATCAAGTACTATTGTATCATCTACTTTTCCAACAGCACATGCACTAATAAGATCACGCATTGGAATTTCAGCATCAGCTAATGCCAGACTTGCTCCTACTATTCCAAGACAACGAGTTCCACCTTCAGCTTCTAGTACTTCTATTGAAATATCTATTGAAGATCGTGGATATTTCTCAAGAAATACACATGGTGTTATTGCCTCTGATATTAGTTTAGATATTTCTGTTGATCGTCTATCATTTCCTGGTCTTTTTCGTTCTACAACTGAAAATGGTGCCATGTTATATTTACACCGGAGTACTGCTCCATCTGGTTTTGAATGTTTTTTTGAATGTAGTTCACGTGGTCCATATACTCCAACTAGTATTTTATTTCCTCCACATTCAATGTAGGCTGATCCATCTGCATTATTTAGTATGCCTACTTTCATTTTCATGTTTCTAAATGTAGTTGGTGATCTTCCATCTTCTCGTATAAATTCATCCATATTTTAATCATCTCTCGTTTTGGAATTTTATCAGCATACTTTGTACATCTTTAATTAGATTGTATTTGAATGGTTCTTTTTCTATTAGTTTTACAACTTGTATTGTTTTTTCAATATCTTCATTTAGCCCATTTATCCATATTAAACCATTTTTAGCTACAATTATATCTGTATGTGTATATTCTTGTATCATGTTTGTTAGAAATGCGTTTTCTTCACTTAGAAAATGTATTGTTGGCTGTTTTACATGTATTATAAATCCTTGATTAAATTTTCCAAGTCCATGTGATCTAAGTGTAAGTTTTACACGGTGAATTTCATCAACATTACTTACACGTAGAAGTAACATGTCATTCATATTTATTATGTTTGAAATGTTTTGTTCATTTTTATCATATAATTCTGATGTTAAAAGAAATCCATTATATGAACTGTTTATATCTATTGTCCATGATGAGTATGATGATCCTATAACACGTCCTATTATAAGATCTCCATATTCTGGGTTATATGAGTATTTAAATGGTATTACTGATACTTTTTCTGAGTTAAAATATACAAGTCCTGCTGTATCTGAGTAGATTTTATCGTTTTCATGAAATGTGAATCTACCTGTTGTGTAGTTGTTATCAGCTAGTAAAGTTCCTGGTAGAACCATTTCCTTATTTTCAACATATCGCATATTATATCAACACATCATGTTTAATTTTTTTTTAGTTTTATAAGTTGAGTTTGGATAATAAAATGTGAAGAAGGTTTTTATTATTCTTATTTTATGAGTTTACTTTCAACTTCTCCATGTGTTAAACCACTAAGAGCTGTGAAGAATTCATCTTGAAGTCCACCTGGTATTTCAACAATTCCAATCCAGCTTCCATCACTTTCCCATTCTTCTTTTTGAAGTTTTCCATATTGATTTATTGTTGAGTATGCTTTTCCTGCATATGTTCCTGGTATTTTTATTGCTACTTGTACTTTTTCAATTCTTATTGGTATTTTTGTTAGTATTGCTTTTACTGTTGGCTGGATTTGTTCTTCCACAGTTTTCATAGGATCAATATGTACCTTTGCTTCTTCCATTGCTTTTTGAATTCTTTTTGGTGGATGTGGTAGTTTAGTTTGTGGATTTATTGCTTCTCGTGCTATTTGATTTATTACTTGTTTGGTTTTTTCTTCTTGCATTTGACGTTTTTGTTGTGCTGTTATTTGTATTGTTCCTTTATGGAGTATTTTATCTGCTACTTCTAGTGCATCTGTTGTTTCAAAGGCTTTCATCATTGTTTCTTCTGATGCTTTATCTGCTTTATGTGCATCTTTAAATACTTCTTCAACAGCTAATACATCTTCAATTGCTATGTCTTCTCCACGTTTATAATCTGCTGCAAGTTCTGCATCTACTAGTATTTCAAATCTTTCACCGTAACTTTCAAGTCTTGCTATTACTGCTTCATCAACATTAACCATATTATTTATTCTCCTATATTTTTTTTTAAGTATTTAGTTATTAGAACTTTTTTTTTTTCATATTTATTTTTTCTTTTTATTTATATTCTAATTTTTTTTTATCTTATATTACTATATTTTCTTTGAAATTGTATAAATAAGATTATATCATATAAAAAAAATCATTTAAAAAAAAGTATAAACATGAAAAAGTATGGGATATATTAGTAAATTAGTAGTTTTATGTACATAAAAAAGTAAGTTAAAATTAAAGTATTTTTTTTTAGAAAAATAAAATGAAATTTAGATAGAATTAATGTATATTATTTATTATTTTATAAAAAAAAGATAAAAAAAAGGTTAATTTATAAAAAATTGTATTTTATATAAAAAATTTATAAAAAAAATAGGAAGAAAAAAAAGTGGATGGTGAATAGTTAGTTTTATTGTTTTTTTTTAACTATTCTTCTTCATCTTTTGATTCTTTATCTTCAGCTTCTTCAGCTTCTTCTAGTTTTTCTTCGTTTTCTTTTTTATTTTTTTCTTCTTCTTCTTTTTGAAGTTTTGCTTCAGCTTCTGCTTTTGCTCTTTCTTCTGCTTCGATTTTTTCTTGTTCTTTGTTTCTGATAATTTTAGTTACATATTCGTCTATTTCTTTTTCATCAAGTTTTGAGTATTTTTCTGTTTCTTTGGATATTACTGCTATTTCTATGTTGTCTTCATCTGTGATTTTTCCATCTGTTGCAACATATATTCCTTCTATTGCAAGTTCTATTGCTTCATCAAGGCTCATGTCTTCTAGGTATTTTTCTTCAAAGAGTTCTAGTGTTTTGTCACGTCCTAGTCCTATTGAGGTTGCTTTGTATTCAACTAGTGCTCCACTTGGATCTGTTTCAAAGAGTTTGCATTCTCCATCTGATACTCCACCGATGAGGAGTGATATTCCAAATGGTCTGATTCCACCGCTTTGGGTGTACATTTGTTCTAGATCTCCGATGTATTTTGCAAGTCCAGTTACTGATATTGGTTCATGGTACTGTAGGCGGTTGATTTGTGCTTGATTTCTTGAGATGTCTACAAGTCTTCTTGCATCTGCTACTAGTCCACTTGATGCTGTTGCTATGTGTTCATCGATTTTGAAGATTTTTTCAATTGAGGATGGTACAATTAATTTGCTTTTTACTTTTTTGTTTACTGCAAATACTACTCCATCTTTACATATGATTCCTACTGATGGTGTTCCTCTTTTCACTGCTTCTCTTGCGTATTCTATCTGAAATAGTCTGCCATCTGGGCTAAATACTGTTAGTGCTCTGTCGTATCCTGCACCTGAAAATTGTTGCATATTATTTTACCTCTCTAATTATTTTTTTTGATTTATTTTTTTGAAAAAATGTTATTAATTAATGTTATTAATATTTTGTTTTTATTATAATTTTATTTATTTATTTTTTAGAATTTTTGCTCTATTAGTTATTATTACTATTTGTTATTAATATATTTTATCCTAACTTATTATTACTTTTTGTTACTAAATATATTTTGTGGTTATGAAAAGATTAATTCAAAATCAAGAAAATTTAAAGTTAAACGAAAAAAAATCTAATCTTTTTTATATAACCTAAAGATCAAAAATTATTAAAAAAAACTATTAGTTAATTAAGAGTTTTTCACTAACTCATCTAAAATTTAAAAAAAAGAAAAAAATAGGGAAGTTGAAAGTAGATTATATTACATAAAAAAATATAATCTATTGTGGTTCATATTCATCAATAACATTTTTAGCATAATCTAGTATGTTATCAACAAATTTTTCACAACTTCCAAGATAGGTGTGTGGATCCATTGTTTCATCAATTTCTTCTTGTGTTAAGTATTTTTTAATTTCTTCTTGATTTGATAATACTTCACGAAGACCTTTATCTTCTGCATATGCATCCATTGAACATTTACGTACTAAAGCATAAGCACTTTGACGTCCCATACCTTTCTGGGTAAGTTTTGACATGAATCTTTCAGCCATTATAAGACCATTACTTAAGTTAAGATTACGTTCAATATTTTCTTCATAGAAGTCAAGATTACTAAAGAGTTTAATTGAAAGTTTAAGAATGTAATCAGTTAATATTGAAGATTCAGGTAATATAATACGTTCACTTGATGAATTTGTAAGATCACGTTCATGCCATAGTGGATTGTTTTGTAATGCAGTATTTACATATGCTCTAATTACACGTGATACTCCACATATACGTTCACCAGTAATTGGATTTCTTTTATGTGGCATTGTACTACTTCCCACTTGTTTTTCAGGGTCGAATTTTTCTCCAACTTCCATAATTTCTGTACGTTGTAAGTTACGTACTTCAAGTGCCATTTTCTCAAGTGTACTTGCAATATTTGCTAATGTCATTACATATTCTGCATGATTATCTCTTTGTACAACTTGATTTGATATATGTACAGGGCTTAAGCCAAGAATTTCAGATACTCTTAAATGTATTTCATATCCAGTATCACCAAGTGCTGCTGTAGTTCCAACTGCTCCTGTCATCATTCCTACACATAAATGTTTTTCTGTTAAATCAAGTCTTTCAAGTTGACGTGTTAATTCATCTATGTATATTGCAAATTTCATTCCATATGTTGTTGGTAAAGCGTGTTGTCCGTGTGTACGTCCTATTGTTACTGTATCTTTTTGTTCATCAGCAAGATTCATTAATACACGCATAAGTTCAATAATTTTAGCTCGTATTATTGTAATTGATTCTTTAAGTTGTAGTGATTGGGATGAATCAATAATATCATTACTTGTTGATCCATAGTGAACATATTCACCACTATCTCCATCACATACTTCTTGTAATGCTTTCATTAATGCTGCTATATCGTGGTTTGTTGCACGTTCAATTTCATCTACACGTTCTTGTTTAACATACTCTGTTGTTGCTTTACGATTAATTTCTTCTGCTGCATCTTCAGGTATTAATCCTATTTCACCTTCAGCTTTAGCAAGTGCTGCTTCAACTTTTAGCATGTTTTGTAATTTTGCTTCTTGTTCCCATACAGCTTTCATTTCTGGTGTACCGTATCGGAATTCAATTGGATGTATTGCCATAATAATCAGTTTAAATTAAAGTTTTTTTTGTTATTAAATAAAATGTCTTTATAATTTTCTATTTTATTCATATAAAATTATACTATAATATTATAATATTTATCTTTTTTATTCTATATTATTATTTATTATACATAACAATATTTTTTCTTTTATTTATTATAAAAAAAAGTACTTAAGCTAAATATTACAATTTCAAAAAGAAAAACTTTTTATAAAAATGTAGATCAAAAAAAATATTTTTCCCAAAAAAAATAGAATATATAGAAGGGGAGATTAAATTATACTTTTTTTCGTATTGCACGTATTGTTCCTGATACACCAATAATATCTGCTACAATACGTTTGCCTTTAAAGTATGTAAGAGTGTTAAGCATTGTTATAAAGTCATCTTCATATCCTCGTTGACATTTAACTAATACTGTGTATTTATTTATGTTATCTTTAAATTCAATAAAGTCAAAATCAGAAACCCATATATTAATCTTACTTGCATGTATTTCACCATATAAGTTAATTATAGTATTCCAAAGATAAGGTATAAGAGTATCTTTAGCTACTTTGTTTTGTGAATAAAGATGAAATGCTATATATCTTTTTTTCTCACGTAGTGTTGGTGGTAGTATTTTTAACTTATTTATCATTACCATAAACCATCAATTCCCCAGCTTTTATTTTAGTATTTGTATTCCTTCAATTACACCATTTTGTCGTTTATTAATATTTTCTATAACATCCTCAACATTATTTGAAATAAATTTAGTCATATCATCTTGTTGTATGTTAAGAAGTCTTCCAAGAGATATCATTGCCTCAGGTGATCTAACATCAAAGAAGTTTTCAGCTCCTGTTGAGAAAACTACTCTAAAATTAAATTTATCCCTCATTTTAAGAATGTTACGAAGTTGGCTTAATGTACGTGTACGATAAGTTCCACGATTTTTAATAATATCCATTAAATTAATGTTAACTGTAATATTATTTTCAACAAGCATACGTGATAAAATATGATTAATTCCATTTCCTCGTAGATCATATGGATGATCAATCATGTCAACTTCACGTATTTTACATGTATAATGGTTAAGTTTTGCACTTTTTCCACCTGCAACCATTATTATATCACATTTACGATAGTTTTTTAGTACTTGATTTCTTAGAATTTGAGGATTTTCTTCATCTACATATATTCCATAGTATAAATCCATACTTGTAAGATTCTGTAGTTTTTCAAATTCATCGCGTGTATTTTCATTTACCTCTTTTGCATTATAAAATACACATGCTCCTTTAAAGTTGAATTTATCAAGTGTTTTTATAACATCAATATCTGGTTTAATATTAAAATCATAAAAAAAAGTCATATAGTTTATTCCCTTCTAAAATGTTAAATATAGTATAAAAAATAAGACAGAAAAATTAAATTCTTTTTTTGAAATTCATATTCAAAGATATATATTTTTGGAATTTACATCCCTTTTTTTTGTTATTATTAAATAGTGTCTTATTTTAGTAAATAATATAAATAGAAAAACATGAATACCTCTTTTTTTCCATTTATAAAAAATATAAAAATAATTATTTATTTGTATTCTTTCTTTATTTTTTTTTTAGTTATAAGAAGTTAAAGATTTTCTCTTTTGCAACTTTTATTGCATTTTCTTTACTTACAGGATAACTTGCTATTTTTATTCGTACATGTATGGCATTACCTGTTGTTGTTAATTTTAGATGTTCAAGATATGCACATTGCTTATCAAATCTTAAAAATAAGTTACCTTTTTCATCAACTCTACGTTCAAGTTCATCTGAAATGGTTTGTTTATCTTCATCTGATAGTGTCTCATTTAAGAATTTGATGAATTTTTTAATATCAGCTTTTTTATCAAATTTCTGAGTTAATATTATTATATCATCATCAAAATGATCTTCATTAACTGTTTTTTCAGGTAAAGGATTTTCAAAAAGGTAACTTATTGATTCGGTTACCTTTTCTTCATCCTCTGTACCATAAACAAATGTCCGATAGGATATGTTATGGATCATTTATCTAACCTTTTCTGCTCCTTTACCTTTATGGTTTAGTCCTCTTCCTTTTTTACCAGCACTGGTTAGTCCTCTGAAGGTACGTCTGGTTTGTTTGTTGCTACAAATCCAATTGATGTTATCATCGTTTTTGATTGTAGGACATTGTGGATCTACCATAATTACTTCGTAGTATTTAGCTTTACCATCTTCCCATACCCAGTAGGAGTTAAGAACTTCTAAGTTAGGATATTTACGTGCTACACGTTCTTCTGCCATTCTTTGAATGGATTTTTCTCCGGTAATTTTGTTTACACCCATTCTTTTTGGATCTCTACCGTTTTTGAATCTTGATTTTCTTCTTGATCCTCTTCTAACTCTTATTCTTGCAACAACATATCCTGCTTTTGCTTTGTATCCAAGTCTTCGTGCTCTGTCGATTCTTGTTGGTTTATCTACTCTTACAATTACAGGTTGTCTTCTCCATTTTGGTAATCTTTCTCTCATGAGTTCTTTTACATAAGATTCTGATGGGTTTTTCCATGCATCTTTCATATACTTATACATTATATCTACCTCATTGTTCAGCCATTAATCCTTTGGCCACATCCAATTTTAGTTAAAAATTTTATTTTTTTATAATTATAGTATTTGAAGGAGTAAAAAATTTATAATTTGGAATAATAGTAAAACTAATTATTCAAAAAAAGAGAAATCCTATTTTTCCCCTTTTTTTTATTTATTAATATGTCTCCTAAAAAAATATATAATTAAATTTTCTAATAACTTCAAAAAAATAAGAAAAAATGATATTTTTTTTTTGAAATCATTTATTAATTTATAATCATTAAATCTTTTTTATCTTGGAAATAAATATTAATCCCCTTAAAAAATTTTCATATAAAATAGAAAATATATAGATTATATTAAATAATAATCTTTTATACTATATTTTATTTATCTTTAGTAATATATAATATTTATCATGATAAAATATATTGAGTATAATAAAAACTTTTATGGAGTGTTAAAATAAAATGGAATTTTGTCCTAACTGTGGAAAAGTCTTACTACCAAAAAATGGGATACTTCACTGCTTTGAATGTGGATATGATAAAACAATATCAGATGATGATAAAAAAGATTATGTAATAAAACAAGATGTATCAGATAAAAATAACCTAATAATGACAGATGATAAAATAAATACACACCCAACAACAAAGGGATTATGTTATCGTTGTGGTAATCGTGAACTTGAATGGTGGATGGTACAAATGCACCGCTCTGATGAAGCAGAAACCAGATTTTATAGATGTACAAAGTGTGGAAATACATGGAGACGTTCAAACTAGGATAAAAAAAAGTTTTAATTTTAAAAAAAAGATAATTTTAACAAAGTTAAAAATAAAAAAAAGTAAAGAGTTTTTATAATCAGTAAAAAATCAAAAGTATAATAAATTTTTTCACACTATAGGTCAACTTCTGATATTTGATCTTGAAGTGAAATATTTTTACTTAGACTTTTTTGAACTGGTTGTAAATGTTGAACTGTTTTTTTACGTTCTTCTTTGATTTTTAGTATTTTGCGTACATAATTAATATTTTCATCATTACACATCCAACCTTCCATTCTTCCAGCTACATTTTCAGTATTACCAAATTCTTCAGGTGTGTAATATTTAAAATATGGTTTAACTAGCTTTTTTTGTTCATCACTAATTTCTGATGTTAACTGGTAGTATTTAGTTGATGTGTCACAATCAATTGCAGAAAGACGTAAATTTAACTTAGTTTCATCTTTGCTCATAATACCATATATTTTTATATATTTAGTTAATATTATATATTTTGGTTATTGTTAAAGTTTAAATATTAAACAAAAAAGATAAATTTATCTTATATAATTAAACATTGTAAAATGAATATTTTTTAGTATTATGTAAAATTATTATATTAAATAAAAGAAAATTTATAAAATTTCTAATTACAAAATAATCATCTGAAAAAATAAGAAAATAAAAAAAAGAAAAAAAGAATAAAAGTCACACTGTATTAGTTTTAACTTAAAAAAAATAATCTAAAATTATAAAGGTCCTTTATTTTCACGACCTTCACGTATTCCCATACCAGCTTCTTTTTTAAGTGCTTTAGGTTTAAAGAGCATTTTAACAAGATTATCAGCATGTTGAGTTGCCCGGTTATATGCAAGCTGTTTTAAATCCTTTTCATCTTTACCTTCATCTTCATGTACAAATACTTCAAGAATATGAGTGTTTGTCATAAGTTGTGCTTGAATTAATCCAGTACTAGCCTCATGTGCACAGAGTTTATCAATTTTCTCACCACCAGGCATACCAAGAGCCATTACAATATCACAATCTTCCTCTTCAATAAGAATCTTTGCTGCTACTGGTAAATCTTTAACTCCAGGTACATATGATTCAATAAATTTAACTCCATCAACTTGTTTTTTTATTTGTTTTATTGCAGCTGTTGCCATATCAAATCTTGCAAATGTAGTACTGCATATTCCAACTCTTTTAGACATTTAATATTAACACTCCTCTTTTTTTATTTTTTAATAAAAGATTACTTTTCCTTTTAGACTTTTTTTTTATTACCTATTATTATGGTGTTTATTTTTTGTTTATAATTTCAATTACTTCAAATGATTTTTTTAATCGTTCAAGATCAATAAATCCAGTATGATACATTGCTCCTGTAAGCATATCATTTACAATAACTTGTGCTGGTGCAAATATATCTTGTGGCATTTTATAGAAGTCATAATTTGCTTCTTTGAATAATTCAATAAAGCTTTGACCATACTTATCTGATGCAGATGATGGAAGATTTGCAGCAAGTTCTTTGAGTGATTCACCAACGTCAGGTTCAATATAGTAGTATGCACGTCCACCAAAGATAATTGCATCATTTGTTTTACCCATAGCTTTAACACTATCAGGATCAACAGGGGTAATTGGTGTAATTCCTGCAGCATATGTGATTTTTGTTACATCAAAATCCATAATTTCATACATTTTAAATATTCCACATTCAAGTGCACGTCCTGATATTTGAATAGAACCTACAAGTGATGCTGTTGGTGCTACGAGAATCATGAGATTTTCAGGTTTAACACCACATTCATATGCAATGTAATCTGCAACTTCAACTGTTGGAATACTATCAGCTTCAAGTGTTATTACAGCTACATCAGAATCTTCTACATATCCACACATTTCATAAATTGGATTATCCTTAAATTTATGTGCTTGTGCAGGTCCTGATCCTATAGCATAATATCCATCCACATCTATTTTCCATCCTGCTTTTTGTGATCCAAGAGTACTTAGTGCTGGGAAGTCTGTTTTTACTTTTACAGCTGGCATTGCCATAATATCACTAAGATCTCCTGGTATTGAAATTCCTACATCTGAAATTCCACCAAGACATACTCGTGTGAAGAGTTCTCCTCCTTTAATACTTCCTGGAACATTTACTCCACAATCTATAACTGTTGTTTTATTTTCAAGTTCTAATGCTTGAATGTTATATTTTTCCTGATCTTCCACCATTTTTTTTGCTATTTTCATAGCTTCTACATTCATACTTTCTGCCATTATATTCGATCCTCCAAAAGTGGTTAACAATTTTTTTTACAATAAAAAAAAGAATTATGTATATTAAGTTTTTTTTTACTATTCCCTTTTTTTTTATTGTACTGTGGTGTTAATTCTATTTTTTATTTTTTTTAATGTTTTTTATTTTTTTTATATATAATTCATAGAATTTTAATACTTTATCAAAAATAAGTTAATATTTTCTTAATATTTCATTACATTTATCCCAGTCATGTTCATAGATATGAAGACTCATTGCATGATGAACCATATTAACAAGCTTTGTATTTGTATTATCTGCTACATAATATCCTACTTCTCGTATTCCAAATAGATTAGGGAATGTTGCTCCTCCACAGTCATTACTTCTGAAGAAGTCTGTCATGTATAGTTTATCATCACGTATTAGAAATGCTATTTCTTGAAGACATGGAATTTCATCAACTTCATTATCTTTTATTGGATCTATTGTTATTGCTATTGCACGTCTTGATTCACGACAGTCATTTAGTTTTTCTATACATTTATCTAGTTGATCAATTCCAAAATATTCACGTAGCCTGTTTCCATAGGTGTAAACAAATCCTTGATCATTATTTGGATCTAGTAATTCTTGTTTGTAGGTTTCAAGTCTATCATCACGCCATGGTGAGCATTCTGGTATTGTATTATCATCTGGGTTTGTTATTTCAAGTACTACATTTTGAAGTTCTAATGTTTTTGATCCTCGTTCATCTTCTACTTCATTACCTTCTTGCATTATCTTTTTTACACATGTAAGCCATGCATCTGATATTGAATTTGTTCTTATAAACTTTGCCATAATATTTATACTCCTTCTTTTTTAATTTCATCAAGTAAACTAAGTTTTTCTTGTGCTATCTTTTTATCTAGCATTCGCATTCCACAATCAGGATCTATTATCACATTTTTTTCATCTGTTATGTCTACTACTTGTTTTACTGTTTTTACTACATCTTTAATATTATCTACTTCATGGAGTTTTGTATCAATACATCCTATTGATATGATTTTATCTGTGTTTTTATTCCATACTTTTTTTAGTGTTTTGATATTTTCAGGCATTCCACGAAATTCAAAGTCAAGTATTTCAACATCAAACTCTAGTAGATCTTCAAGTACATCTTCAAGATCTCCACATACATGTAGTATTACAGGGATGTTTACAGCTTTACTTATTATTTCAACACCACGTTTGGATACTTCTATATCTTCTACTCCTGTTGATATGAATGGTTCATCTATTTGTATTGCACATGCTCCTGCTTTTTCTAGTTCTTTTGCTTCATTTTGTAGTGCATATGCCATGTCATATATTGCAGTTTTTCGATCCTCATAGAAATTTGTAATGTTACATGAATGTATTATACTAGTAGGTCCTGTTATCATTCCTTTAATTCCACATTTTTCATGTTTAAATATTTCATCAATTGTTGCATATAGTTGGTATTTTGGATTTTTTTGATGTGCTATTTTTGCAGCATATTTTAAATCAGAAACACCTATTGGATTTGCTGATGGTGTTATTTTTCCTATGATGTGTACTGTGTTATCTACTGTTTTAAATCCATTTATTTTAGATGTAAATATTTTAACCATATCATTACGTGGTTGTCCATCACATATTATGTCAATGTTATATTTTACATAGTCATCTACTGTTTGATGTATTGGTTTTTTAAATTCATCATACATATCAAGTTTATCTAATATTTTTTCATTAATTGTATTAGGTTTATATTCATCATCTATTGGATAGCTTCCAACTACTGTTGTTATTATATTCATATGTAATAAAACACCTCTTAGTATTTTCTTTTAAGATTTAATTATTTGTATGTTATATTAACTTTTCGTGGTGGTAGTGGTCTTTTAAATTTGATTTTTGGATGTCCTATTATGTATGCACATGATAAGTGTTTAGATGGATCTATTTCTGGGAAATATTCCATGAGTTTTTCATGATCTATTTCATCAGCCATTACTATAAAGCCATTATAAAATCCACCGAGTCCCATAAGTTGTGCTGTTATTTCAATTCGTCCACATGCAATTGTTGTATCTTGTGGATTTTTTGAAAATAGTAATATTATGTCACGACCTGTATAAAGTAGTGTATTTTGGTTTTCATCTGGATTTTCTATATATTTTGCTAAATTTCTTATTGTTAGAAAATCACTAGATTTAGTTTTTATTATATCATAGATATGTTTTGTAAATTCATATAAGTCACTTTTAATAACTACAATGTCAAGATCTTGCATGTTTGATGCTGTTGGTGTATTATCAAGACATTTAAATAGTTTCTCATATGTTTGAGGTGTTACATCTTCTTTTGTAAAATATCTGATACTTCTATGTCTGTTTAATACATCTATGTATTCATCATATGTTACATCAAGTTTGTCTGTTTTGTATTTGTTACGTGTATCATAGTTGAGATCTTCATATATTTTAAGGTTTATTGCACCTGTTGGACATATTGATACACAGTGTCCACATTCAAAACATTCAGTTTCTGTTTCATGTACTTCTGGATCTAATGATATGTTATTAAAAATACATACACTTTGACATAATCCACATCTTACACATCTTACAGGATCTATATTTAGTTTCATGAAAAATCATCTTCTCCCAAAATTTTTTTATTAACTTTTCCTATTATTAGTATAATATTTATGTATGTTTTTTAATTGCTATAAAATTATGATTTTATTGGATATAAAAAAAAGATTTTTTGTGTATATTTTAAAAATGTGTGTATATATGTATAAAAAAAAATTATTGTTTTTATTAAGTGATTTTATTTAAAAAAAGAATTTTTCCTGATAAAAAAAATAAAATGTAAAAAAGAAGGGGTGGTGATAATGTAAATTAGTATAAATGATAATCTATTTTATCGTTTTGTTGTTACTACGTGTGCCATAACAAGTGCACTTAAGAATATGTATGTTACAAGTGCTGAACCATTTATTGTTCTTGTAATAACAAAGAATCCTAGTATTGTCTGTGCAATAAATGCTGATAAGGATCCTATAAGTAATGCTTCTCTTCCACGGAACTTCTTATTTCCACGTTCTCGTTGAAGTCTATACTTATCTAATGCTTTAAATCCTACAACCATCACGATGATTAACCAAATAACCACAAGTGCTAATACAAGATATCCAAAGTCAAATCCTACACCAAATATACCTGGTAAGAAGTAATCAATTACATCCTTTTTAGTTACAAGTATTCCATAAAATAATGGGAATGGTAAACCAAAGTATGTAATAAATGTTAATGGAAGTGATATGTATCCATCACTATTTCCAAGACTTTCATTTCCCCAGTATGTTGCATTAGGATTATGTCCCATTAGATTTGTATTATCTATAACAAGCTGTAAACTTCCAAATTGGTTTGCATTCATACGGTCAATTCTTGAAAGTGGACTTATAATTTGCATATTAAGTACTTGAGCAAGAACTTCCATTAAAGCAAATACTGCAACAAGTGCACCTGCAATTAAAAGAATTCTTTTCATTGATAAAAATGAAGTTCCTTTACTTCTGCGGAAGGACTTGCTTATAATAAAGATACCAATAAGTAATCCAAGTACCCACATAATAAGGAAGTCACGGTGTACAATTGCACCAAATAATGTGATAGCTATAGTTATGATGATAAGAAAAAGCTTAAAGTTACTCTGCCTAATCTTAGCATCCTTGTACATCGACACACACGCCCACGAGGTTACCACAAACAGTATTGCCAATGGTCCATAAGGGTGTGTGAATTCATGATGATTTAGCATTGGAAGTAGAAGACAAGCAGCATCGAAACCAAATATTAATGCTAAACCAGTACTTGCAATAAGAGATATGAAAAGTACTAAGTTAAGATTAAGGTCTACGAAATTTAATAGTAATAATACTCCTATTTGAACAAGAATTGCAAATTCAAGTATAAATAATAGGTGATTTGTAGCTATTAATGCCATATGATTGTTCAACCTCCCAAATTAAATTCACTATTAATTAATGAATTTAAAGTTAAATCCATTCTATTTTGAAATAAAGATATTATTATGTTATTTCAAAATTTTATAATCTATATTTTATATTAGTATTTTATTTTATTAATAGATTATTATATAATAAAAAAGTTTTAATAAAGATTTTAAAAAATAGCAGGTGTTTATTTTTTCCATTAATAATAAATAATACTTAAAATAATATATAATAGTAACAAATTATACCCTAAAAACATATTATAAAATTAATTGGGCTAGTAGCTCAGCTTGGTAGAGTGTCGCCTTGGCATGGCGGAGGCCTCGGGTTCAACTCCCGACTAGTCCATTTTATAATTTATAATATATCCTAAAAAAAAGGAATCTTATTTTTTTTTAATACTACTTATTTTTCATGATATTCATCATATGTTTTATAGATAGTATCAACAATTATATCAATTAAATTATCAGTTTTAATCTCAGTTTTTGGTGTATTATCATCTAGTAATTCTTTTGATAGTTTTATAATTTCATCAAGATTTTTAGAACGCATCATTCGTCCCTGCTTTATATAGTATGTATCTACTGATAGTTGTGATCCAGGATAGCATGATATAACATCAGTTCCAAGAAGAGCAGCTTCTCTATTCATTGTTCCACCAGCTCCAATTACAAGATCTGCTCGTTTCATTAAACTAAATGTATCAACAGGTGGTTGAATTATATGTACATTTGGTATATCTTTAAATATTTCACCTTGTGTTTTAAATCTTGGAATTATAAGTATTTCTGCTATATCTTTAAGTTCATCTACAATTGGTGTTAGTACTGATTTTGTACAATCAGTGTCAAGATATGATGCAAGTGATGGTTCAGGTCTCATTAGTATTACATGTTTTTTATCTGTTTTTATTGATAATTCATCTAGTATGTCTGGATTATATTTGAAGTCTTCAAGGTGTGTTACTTCACATGTTCCATTATATCGTATTATGTTATTTGGGTTCATTCCAAATTTTATTGTATTCCATACATCAAAGATTTCAGGTATTATTAGCTTATTTACAAGTGGTAGTGTTAGTTTGTTTGCTGCTATTGCATGTTCATTATCTAGAATGAATATATTTGGTATTCCAAGTCCAAATGCTACACGTGGTAGTTCTATTGAATGTTTAGTTATTGCTATGTCTATATTTTTATCTTTTATAAAATTAGCTAGTTCATATGCACGTTTGGTACTTGATAGTAGTTTTTCTTCTAGTGTTACTCCATGATCTCCTATTGATGTGTATTTAATTTGGAATATGTCAAGTAGGTCATGTATGTTTGAGAAATCTCTTGCTGTTATAAGTACTTCATGTCCATCTTCTCTAAGTTTTTTTATTATTCCATTAAAAAATCGTACATGTGGAGAATTTACGATATCAATCCATATTTTCATTGTTTTTATACCATCCTATCTTTGATAAAAAGATTTTTTTTTTGAAATTAATTAAAAATAATTTTTTCTGATTTATTATATTAAAAAAAAGGGGAGTTTTTAGGTGGTTAAAAAAAAGTAGTATAAATGGGGGTGGTTAGTGGTTTACCCTTCTTTTTTTTTTATTGGTTTTGGAATTTTTTGTAAGTTTCTATTACTTCATCGATTCCTTCGCCGGTTTTTATACTACATTTAATTACTGGTATGTCTGGATTGATTGTTTTTATGTCTTCTACCATTTTATCAGCATCTGCACCTACAGCATCAGCAAGATCTATTTTGTTTACTATTGCCATATCTGCTCCTTTGAAGATCATTGGGTGTTTTTCTGCTGTGTCGTCACCTTCAGTTACACTTATAATAACTGTTCTTATATGTGTTCCGAGGTTAAAGTCTGCTGGACATATTAGATTTCCTACGTTTTCAACAAATAGTATTGATAGGTCATCTAATGGTATTTCATCTAGTGCATGTTCTACTAGGTGTGCATCTAGGTGGCATTCTTTTCCTGTGTTTAGTCCTTTTACAGGTACATTTTTGTTTTCTATTCTTTTTGCATCAAATTTACTTAGAATATCTCCTGCGATTACTCCTATATCTTCATCAGACATTTCATCGATTAGTTTTTCAAGTAATGATGTTTTTCCGGATCCTACAGCACCTACTAGGTCTACTGCAAATACGTTGTTTTCATCAAATACTTTTCTATTTTCTGCTGCGAGTTTATCATTTGCTTGTATTATATCTTGTTCTATTTCTATACTTGCTATTTTATGCATCTTCTTCATCTTCCTTTTCTATTTTTATTGTTTTTATACTACATTCTCGTCCTTCAATTATGTTTATTCTTGTGTTATCACATTTAGGACATGTTGCTACAGCCATTAAATGATCCATGTTTTCATCTGTTTTGCTTTTTCCTTTAAATCCACATTTATCACATTCTATTTCTATTGGGATCATGTTTATGATGATTTCTGCATCTTCAAATATTGT
This sequence comes from Methanosphaera cuniculi, assembly GCF_003149675.1. NCBI lineage: Archaea > Methanobacteriati > Methanobacteriota > Methanobacteria > Methanobacteriales > Methanobacteriaceae > Methanosphaera > Methanosphaera cuniculi. Next base: position 26,700 of record NZ_LWMS01000006.1, read on the forward strand.
ATCTTCTCGTATTACATCCATCATAAAGCGGAGTTGTTCAGGGTTGAGCATTGTGAGTTCTCCTACATCGAGAACTGCTTGTGTTATTTTTATTGCATCATTTTTTTCTGCTGTGTCAATTATAGCTTCTACCATACTTGTTGCCATAGCTAGTTCATGCATTTTATTTTTATCTCCAGAAAATTTTTTTTCATTATTTTTTTCTTATTATATTATATATTTAAATAAGTTATATTTTTCTTTTTTTTAATGTTTTTTCTGTATTTTTCATAATCTACAATTTTATATATACCTTTTAATATTTATAAATCTATATATATTTGTATATTAGGTAATAATTATTAACAATTTAAAATAAAGTATTATTTATTTTTTTTTATAATTAATTATCAAAAAAAAAGTTCTATAAAACAATCACACAAATCAAAAAAAAACACATAAAAATGAATATTAGATTTAACATATAAACTAAAAATTATTTTATAAAATAAAAAACATAATTATAAAATAACTAACAATATTTTTTTTTAATAAAAAAATAAATTCAAATAACAAATTTATTTGAATTAAAATTATACAGGGAGCGTAATAATAAGTGATTATTGGAGGATCTGCATCACAATCATTAGCAGCAGAAGTAGCAAAAGAATTAAATGATAAGCTATGTAGTGTGGAAACTAAGAAGTTTCCAGATGGAGAAAGATACTTTAGAATAAAAGATGAAATACCAGAAGATGAAAAAGTTATAATAATACAATCTACAGGATATCCACAAGATGAAAATATGATGGAACTATTTTTCATACTTGATACACTAAGTGATATGAATATAGATGATATAACAGTAGTATCACCATACCTAGGATACAGTAGACAAGAACGCAGATTTAAAGAAGTTGAATGTATATCAGCAAAAGCAATATCAAAACTACTTCAAAGTATGGGAGTAAAACATTTAATATCAATAAATCTACATGAAGAAAGTATATGTGACTTATATGATATACCAGTAGATAACCTATCAGCAATGCCTTCAATAGCTGAATATATACGAGAAAACCATGAAGATAAAAAACCAATAATACTAGCACCAGATAAAGGAGCAGAAAACTTTGCAAAACAAATAGCAGAAATACTAAACACAGACTATGACTACCTTGAAAAAGTTAGACTATCACCTGAAAAAGTAAAAACCAAGACAAAAAGTATATCTGTAGAAAATCGTAGTGTAATAATAGTAGATGATATAATAAGTACAGGTGGAACAATAGTAAATGCAATAAACATATTAAAAGAAAATGGAGCTAAAATGGTAGATGTAGTATGTGTACACCCAGTACTTGTAAATGATGCAATACTAAAAATATCAGCAGCAGGTGCAAATACAATTCATGGAACAAACACACTAAAAAGTGAAGTTGCACATATAAGTGTAGCAACAACAATAGCAGATCATCTTAAAAACCTTGAAAATCAATAAAACCTCTTCTTCTATTTCTTTTTTTTAAAACTAAAATACTTATAATAAAAAATATTTAAATTTATAATAAAATTATAGAGTTTCACAAAGCTAAATTAAAAATTAGTAATTAAAAAAAAATAGTATTTTAAGGGGGTTATAAACAATACATCCTAAAATGCATTAGTATCATTTCTATACTCATTTTTATATGAATCTTTTTTATAACTATTTTTTGAGTATGAATCTTTACGATAAGTTTTCTTATTATTGTTACGATTAGAATAATAGCTACTATTATCCTTCTTAAAACCATTATTATCCCGATGAGGATTAAATTTTCGACTTTTACGATTTCTTTTATTTGAAAACTTCTTATTTTTATTATCTCGAGATTTTTTCTTAGATTTATCACGAGGTTTTGCAGGTTCAATATGTGCACGTTTATTTGCAATATATGTATCACCCATAAATCTATAGAAGTCTGATGCACGATCTGATGGAATTTCTACAAATGAGAAATTATCAAATATATCAATATTACCTATTTGATGACCTGTAAGACCTGTTTTTTCATGTATTGTATTTAGTATAACATTTACTGTGATATTTTGTTTACGACCTACACTTACAAAGAAACGAACAAATCCTTCATGAGCTTCTGTATCACCAAATTCTTCTTCTTTATATGGACTATTTTCAATAATTCCTTTAAGAAGTGTTGCAGCTATATCAATTGAGTTAAAGTCCTCTTCAATAAGCTTTTCAATAATATAAATTTCTTTTGATATATCTTCTGTGTTAATTTTTTCTTTAAGCTCTTCTATGAAGTTATCTTTTTTAACTTCTTCAACATCACTAAGTGAAGGTATTGGTGCTTGTTCAATCTTAGTTTTTGCATATCTTTGAATATCACGAAGCTGGTATATTTCACGTCCTGATACAAAACTAAATGCTTTACCAGTCTTACCAGCACGACCAGTACGACCTATTCTATGAACATAGTACTCATTATCATTTGGTATATCAAAGTTAAATACACCCTCAACACCACCTACATCAATTCCACGTGCTGCTACATCTGTTGCAACCAAAATTTCAATGTTTCCTTTTTTAAATTTACGCATTACACGATCACGTTGATTTTGAGTTAAATCTCCATGAAGACCATCAGCTAGATATCCTCGTACTTGAAGATGACTTACAAGTTTATCTACTTTACGTTTAGTATTACAAAATACTAATGATAAATTAAAATCATGTATATCAAGAAGACGAGATAGTAGTTCTAGTTTCATATCTTCTTTTACTTCAAAATATTTCTGGTCAATATCTGGTGTTGTTAGTTCATGTTGTGTAACTTTTACAATCTCAGGATTGTTTTGATATGTTTGTGCAAGTTGTAATATTTCATTTGGTAATGTTGCTGAAAATAGTAAAAATTGTCTTTCATCAGGGATGTATTGTAGAATATATTCTATATCTTCTCTAAATCCCATATCTAGCATTTCATCTGCTTCATCTAGTATTATTGTTTTTATTGTTCTAAGATCAAGTGTTCCCCGATTTATATGATCCATCACACGTCCTGGTGTTCCTATGATTATTTGAACTCCTTTTCTTAGTGCTTTTATTTGTCTATCTATTGGTTGACCACCATATACTGGCAGTACATTAATTTCAGGCATGTATGCAGCTAGTTTTCTTAGTTCTTCTGCTACTTGTATTGCAAGTTCTCGTGTTGGACATAGTATTATAGCTTGTAGTGATTCATCATTTTTATCCATATTTTCAAGTAGTGGTATTCCAAATGCTGCTGTTTTACCTGTTCCTGTTTGTGCTTGTCCTGTCACATCTTTTTTTGCTAATATTTGAGGAATTGCAAGTGATTGTATAGGGGATGCTTCCTCAAATCCCATGTCTTCTACTGCTTTTTGTAATTCTTCTGATATATTTAGGTTTTTAAATTCTAATTTTTCCATAAAATCCTCTCAATTATTAATTTCGTAGTTTATAAAATAAGATTCTGGTATTTTTTTCATGTTATTTTTTTTGACTTATTTTTTCATGTTTTTTTTAGATTATTTCAAAATTCTGGTTTATTTTTTTTTGCATAAAAAAAAAGTTGATTTCTTTTATGATGTAACTATTGGCATATCTACAATTTTTTTTTAATTATTCCTAGTGAATTAATGGTTATTTTTTTTTGGAAATTTGTAATTTTTTTTATTATTTCTTTTTTTTCTTTTTAATTGTATTATGGAAAATATGGGTTCTATTTTTCCCGTATTATTAATAATAATTTTTATACTTTTTTCTACTTTTTTTAAAATAGTCTAATTAATATTTTTAAGCTTTAAGTTATTAAAAAGTATTGATATTTTAGTATTTGAAAATAAGATGTTAGGTTAAATTAAATTAATAAAAGAGTTTTTAAAAATAGTTTCATAAAGGGTGGATAGTTTATTTCTAAAAAGAGATTATGGAAATAGGAGGGTATATTTTCCTATTGTCTTTGTTCTTCTTTTTCTTTTAGGGATTTGATGAATGCTTCTTTTTTAGGTCCAACTAGTGCATGTTCAAGTACATCTGTTAGTGTATGTACAGGTACAATTTCGATTTGATCTACGTATTTTTTATCAATTAATACATCATTTACATTTGATGCAGGTATTAATACTTTTTTAATTCCTGATTCTGCTGCTGCTTCTATTTTATAGGTTGCTCCACCTATTGGTAGTACTGTTCCACGTACACTTAGTGATCCTGTTAGTGCCATTGTTTGATCAATTGGTATATCTTCTATTGCTGATATTATTGCTGTTGCCATTGATACACTTGCTGAATCTCCTTCTACTCCGTCATATGATTGTACAAATTGTATGTGTATATCGTAGTTTGATATGTCTGTTCCAATACTTTTTTTGATGATAGCACCTACGTTTTGTACTGCTTCTTTTGCTATGTCTCCAAGTTTTCCTGCTGCTATTATTTTACCTTCTTCTTTACTCTGGGATGGTGCAGCTTCTGCAGCTATTGGTAGTACAATTCCACTTGAATTTCCAATTACAGCAAGTCCATTGATACATCCTATTTTTGATCCTTCATTTGAATATACACTGTATTCTTTTCTTTGTTTTATGTATCTGTCTGCTATTTGTTGTTCTAGTGATCTTGCCTGTTTTTTAGCTTCAAATACATGATCTGGAGTTACTTCATTTGCACCTTCTTCTATTGCTATATCTCCTGCTGCACGTACAAGTCCACCAAGGTCACGTAGTTTTAGTGTAAGTGTGTCTTTTTTACCTGCACGTCTTTGTGCTTCTTTAATTATTTCAGCAACTGCTTCTTTTGAGAAGTGTGGTATTCTTCCATCGTTTTTTACTTCTTGTGCTACGAATTGTGATAGTTTTTTACGATTTTCTGGTGTATCTTCCATTGAATCTTTCATGAAGATTTCATATCCATATCCTCTGATTCTTGATCTTAGTGCAATGTGCATACCATCAAGTACTTCAAGGTTTCCTGATGCTACTAATACAAAATCACATGGTACAGCATCTGTTCTTACCATTGCTCCACTACTTGTATCACTTTGTCCTGTGATTTGGAGTTTATGTTCTTGCATTGCTGTTAGGAGTTCTTGTTGTGTTTTCATATCCATAGTTCCGATTTCGTCTATGTAGAGTACTCCTTTGTTTGCTCTGTGTATCATTCCACTTTCAACACGTTCATGTGCTGGTGTTCCAAGTCCTCCTGATTGGTATGGGTCGTGTCTTACATCACCAAGTAATGCTCCTGCATGTGCTCCTGTTGCATCAATAAATGGTGCTACTTTTTTATTTTCACTGTTAACTAGGAGTTTTGGTGCAAGTTGTTGATTTTTTGGTTTTATTTGGTATAATGCGAAGAATACTATTCCTACTGCTATTATTGCTGTTAAAAATTGGTTTGTGATAAATCCTATTACCATTATTAGTGCTATTATTGCTATTGTTAGTGTGTTTTTTCTAGATTCTTGTTTTTTAAATTGTTCTTTTGAGTTTTGTACGATTTTTTTTCCTTGTCCTGCTGGCATTACTCCAACTAGTGGATTGTTTGGATTTTCAACATTTGGATATATTAGTATGTCTTGGAGATCTTCAGGTGGGAGTAGTTCTGCCATTGCTTTGGCTATCATTGATTTTCCTATTCCTGGTTCTCCTATGAGTAGTACGTTTCTTCTTTGTTTTGCTGCTTTTTTAATTGTTTCTACTGCATCTTCTTGTCCAATAATTTGATCAATTAGCATTGGGGGAATGTCTATGTTTTGTGTGTCGTTGTATTCATCAGGATCTATTACTGATACAACATGTTCTTTTATGTCTATTTCATCGCTGTTTTCATCTGGGTTTGTTGGATTTTCTGTGTTTGGTTTTTCATCCACTGGTGTTTGTGTTGGTTCATCATCTTGGATGATATTTTCATCTAAATTTTCATTATTAGTTGGGGTGGTAATATTAGATTCCTCCTGTGAGTATTTTTTTTTGAATGTTTCTATATTTTTTTTATTAAAATTAGATTTTTTTTTGATTGAAAAATTAGTATTATTAATTTTTTAAGTGTTTCTTTTTCTTTGTTTTGATTATTTTTTTTGTTATTTTAATTATTTTTACTTAGTATATTAATATTATAATATTATATTTATT
>NZ_LWMS01000007.1 GCF_003149675.1 Methanosphaera cuniculi
ATATTATATTATTATATATTTTATTTTTATTTTATTTTTTATTTTGTTTTTCTTTGTTTTTTTAAGTTTGTCGTATGTTTTAAGTGTATTTTTTTGTTAAACTTTATTTTAATAGTTATTTTCATGTTTCATTGTTTTATTTATGATTTTTTAGGTGTAATACAGTATGATGAATCGTGATGAATTGGGGTTGGGGGTACTCTCTCGTGAGTTACACTTGCAATCTATGACCCTCTCTCTTAGTATATATACTAATGAATGACAAATATAAAAATGTGACGTTAAAATTCTACAAAAGTTATATTTCAAGTGTAAAATTATTAATTTTTAATAGATTAAAATAAAAAAATTAACTATTTTCTATTGTAATTTACTAAAATATTGCTTTATTAAATTATTTAAATTATTTACAATTTTTTTAAAAATTATTTTTAAAATTAAATCTATTTTTATTGTTTATTTTAAATTTATAATTTTATTTATCTTTATTTATTTTTTATAATTTTTTATATTCTTTATTTAATAATTTTATTTGATTATTTTTAAAATAAATTATTAACATATCTTTAATGTAACATCATAAATCACTTGTAAATTGTAAGTTTATGTGCTACATTTTTTATATTATAAAAAAGATAATGAGTATTATATTTTCACTTGTAATAATAGAGTTTCAAGTGCAAAACTCATAACATAATATTAAACAAAAATGGTATCCTCACCACATAAAATAAAATTAAGCTACTAATTAAAAAAAAAATGAAAAAATAATAATAAGAGGTAATACATGAATATATTTCAAAAATTAGATGAAAAAGAAACCATCTTTAAAACCAAAGAATATTTGGATCATAGATTTATCCCAGAAACTCTACCTCACAGAAACGAACAAATTGAGTCAATAGCAAAATATTGGGTTGAAGCACTAAATAATATTACACCACCGGATATAACATTATATGGTAAAACAGGGACTGGAAAAACATCAGCAACACTATATGCAAAAAAACAACTCGAAGAAATTGCCTCAGAAAGAAATCTTAACATAAGAATAGAATACCTACGTTGCACAGACTTTAACACAGAATACCAGATACTAGCACAACTATGTCAAAAACTAGGAAAACCAGTACCTTTTAGAGGATGGACAAAAGCTGAGGTTGTAAATACATTCAGAAGTCTATTTACAAAAAATGTTCTAGGAAAAGATATGATACTTATTGTAATATTAGATGAAATTGATGTAGTACTAAAAAATGATGGAGATAGCATACTCTACACTTTAACTCGAACTGATAATGTTGCAATAACATCAATAAGTAACTATGTAGACTTTAAAAAATTCATAAAACCTAAAGTAAAAAGCAGTCTACGTGATCGTGAAATAGTATTTCCACCATATAATGCAGCACAACTACAAGATATCCTAAAAGAAAGATCACAACTATCATTTAAAGAAGGAGTAATATCAAGTGGAGTACTTTCATATTGTGCAGCACTTGCAGCAAAAGAAGAAGGAGATGCACGATATGCACTAGATCTTCTTAAAACATCAGGTGAAATAGCAGATGAAATAGGAGCAAGTGAAGTAAATCGAAACTTTGTAGAAGAAGCAAAAGATCGTATAGAACACAATAAAATATATGATGTAATTGTAACACTACCAATACAACAACAAAGAGTACTTGAAACAATTAAAGATCTAACTGAGAAAAAAAAGGAAATAACCTCAGGAAAACTATATGAATCATACCAAAAACTAGCAAAATCAGATGCAGTATCATACAGACGACTATTTGACTTTGTAAATGAACTTGAAATGCTAGGACTCATATCAACAAATACCATCTCACGAGGACGAGGACGAGGACGAACCAACATAATTACACTACAATGTGATACTGATTTAATTGATAAGGCATTACAATTTAAAACATAAACACCCTTTCCTCTTTTTTTTTAATCTTTTTTTCTATACTTAAAATTAAACTTTAGTTAAACTATTTTTTATTTTTTATCTTTAAAATTAAACTAAAACTAACTATTTAATCCTAAAATCTGAATTTAACTAGAAAAATATACATTTTTTAACCTTAATAATAAATATTAAAAAAAATACATTATAATATCAACCAATTATAACTAAAAAAAATAGGTGAAAAAAAAATATAATAATAAAAAAAATAAAAGTAGTGCAAAGAAAGAATTTAAAAGAAAGAACTATTTTTAGAAAAAATTTTTTATATATTCAAAATTAATGAGGAATTACTAATGATAAGTTTAGTAGGAATAGGTTCAAAAAGAGAACTAATAACACTTAAAGCTGTAGATGTAATACGAGATGCGGATGTAATAATAGCATATAGTCCATACCTTGATCACATAGAAGATCTACTTGAAGGAAAAGAAGTATATCGTCGTGGAATGGGAGATGAAATGGATCGTGTAGAACTTGCAATAGAAAAAGAAAAAGAAGGAAATAAAGTTGCAATCATAAGCTCAGGAGATCCTGGAATATATGGAATGGCAAATGTATACTTCCAAATAATAGATAAATATAGTGATCTTGAATTTGAAGTAATACCAGGAGTAACAGCAGCAACTTATGCTGCAAGTGCACTTGGAGCACCATTACATGATCTTGCAATAATAAGTTTAAGTAATCTTCTAACACCACTTGATGAAATTGAACGTAAAATAGAACATGCAGCAGTTGCTGATATGATTATTGCATTTTATAATCCAAAAAGTAAAACTAGAACAGAGCCATTTGAACGTGCATGTGAAATATTAAATGAAAATCGTAACCCTGAAGTACCTGTTGGAATTGTAAAAACAGAAGGTGAAGATACAATAGTAGAACTATGCAAACTTAAAGATCTTAAAGATCAAGATATTCACATGACAACTACAATAATTGTTGGAAATTCACTTACATATGTAAAAAAAGGTAAAATGATAACACCACGTGGATATAAAATAAATGCTACACTTCCACCACAAACAGAGGAATTCTATGATAGATTCTTTAATGGTGATATACAAATAGGTCCTAACCTTGAATGTGAATACTTCGCATGTCATAATGGTGAGGAAAGTTGTACATTCTGTTATTGTCCATTCTATCCATGTGGAGATGGTTCAACAAATGGTTCATGGATAACAGATAAAAATGTATGGAACTGTAAAGATTGTAACTGGATACATAAAGATGTTGTAGTAGATGAAGTTCTTCCATATGTAAAAGAAAATATTAAATGTATGGATGACTTTGATCGTAAGAAGAAAGATTTACTAAAACTAAGACGATCTGTAATATATAAAACACGTAATGCTGAATATAATCGTTGTTTTGATGATGAAGAATAACTTATTTTTTTTTCATTTTTCAGATGTTAATTCCCCACCCACTTTTTTTTTATAGTAATATTTTTTTTAGACTCTTATTAAACGTATGTTGCAAGTGTATAATTTACTCATATATTGCAAGTGTAAATGAGTTATTAAGTTTATTTTTTTTTTATAAGAAATAGTAAAATTTAGGTAAAAATAATTTAATTTTAAAATCAAAGAAGATTTTTGGGTGGTGAGTAAAAAGGGGGGTTTAATAGAATGTTAGTTTTTAAACATTTACATTAAAGTTATGGCTTTCTAATTTAGTGTAAGAGGTTTTGTCTATTTTTAATTAAAATAATAATATTGAATATGATAGTAATCATAACTAAGAGTAATGACTGTAAAATTATTTTCCTATCATACTAATTATTATTTTTTAAAGGACCGTTAGATTAATATTAGTTATTTTTAGAATATGATGATGTAAGATCATATAAGTTATATGAACATTCAGGTTTTATATCATATTTAGAAATAATATCCTTTTTTATTGATGTTATCGGTCTTTTTTTTTGTTGATTATATTCTTCCTTAGTAATTAACATCTGGAAATACTTTTTTGGAATCTTATATATTTTAAAGCTTCCATTGAATTCTATGTCACAATAGAAGTCAATAAAGTACAGTTCGTCCCAACTTAGGTTAGGATCAAACGATGTTATATCTTCTTTGACATTAGTTGAAATAATTTCAATTGTTTTTTGCGTTAGTGGGTTATAACAATCAAAATCTTTATAGGCTTTGCTTATGTTTTTTATATTGTTACATCTCCAACAATTATTAACTAGACAAAAAAGAAGTTCACTAAATTCTGACAGACAGACTCTTCCACATTTGAATTCATCTAATAGTTCAATTAAGTCAAACCATTTTTCGTAAATTTGAATGAAATAATCTAAATCAGATGGTTCAGGTATGGTTACATCTGCCAGGTAACTTTTATTATCTACCATAATTTCATGCTGTTTTACTAACATATATACTACTCTTCATTGTGTTAATATATAATGCTATTTAGAATATAAAAGTCATTTTAAATATTTATAATTTTTTCATTAAAGTATCATTTATTTATTGATTATGGGATGATACTAAAAATGATTAAATTTATTATAATGATAATTTTATATTCTAATGATAATTTATGTTTTTTAGTAAATATAATAATATCTATAAAAAAACTTAAAAGTATATGGAATAAAAATCTACTTTATTTTAAAAAGTTTTTAAAAAAAATAAAATGTTAGAGGGAGGTTATGATGTTAAACTTATAATTCAACGTTCATACTTGCTTCATATACAGTTACAGCACGACCTTCCATTGTAGCTGTAAGGTAATCATCATGATCTGTAATTGTAATATCAAGATCTCCACCTGAAAGATGTGCATGTACATGATCAGCTAATAATCCTGTTTTATATCCTAGAAGTACACAAGTGGTTGTTCCAGTTCCACATGCATAGGTAAATCCTGCTCCACGTTCCCATGTTAGAATGTTTATTTCATCAGGTGTTATAATATTTACAAAGTGTACATTAACTTTTTCTGGGAATGCTTCATGTGTTTCAATACGTGGACCATAGAAGTCTAAGTCTATATCATCAATGTTTACATCAGTAAAACATACTGCATGTGGGTTTCCTACACTTGCAGCATTCATGATAACTGTTTCATCTTCTACTACTATTTCTTCATTGATAAATTCATCAGTATTACCACTAGGAGCAATTGCTGGAATATCTTCAGGTTTAAAGTATCCTCGTCCCATGTCTATTTGAATACTTGTAACTTCATCATTTTCATCTACAGTAAGTCTTGCTTCTTTTATATCTTCCATGGTTTCAATTTGCATGGTTGTTTTTTTAACTATGTCATTATCATATACATATTTTGCAAGACATCTGATACCATTTCCACACATTTCAGCTTCACTTCCATCACTGTTAAATATACGGAATTTAACATCTGCTTTGTCTGATTTACATGCGAATATTACACCATCAGCTCCCACATTGAATCTACGTGTACAGATAGTATCAGATAATGGTGTTTTCATATCTTCATCAATAACTGTTTCTTTTGTTTCATTTATTACTATGTAGTCATTTCCTAGTGCATGCATTTTTGTAAATTGTATTTCTTTATTCATTTTAATAACCTTATTGGGACAACTTGACCATTAAATAGGTCGCTGAAATTTTCTCGTCTACGTATTACATCTACTTGTTCTTTATTTACCATCACTTCTGCTGGTCTTGGTCTTGAGTTGTACTGGGATGCCATACTAAAAGCATATGCTCCAGCATTAAGAATTGCAAGTAGATCTCCTTCTTTAAGTTCTGGCATTGGTCTATCTCGTGCAAATAGATCTCCTGATTCACATAGATCTCCTGCTATGTCTATTTGTTGTGTATCTGCTGCATTCATGTTGTTTGCTACTACTATATGATGGTATGATCCATACATTGTTGGTCTTAGTAGTGTTCCAAATCCACAGTCAACACCTGCAAATTTACGATAGCTTTCTTTAATTGTGTTAACACGTGTAAGTAGAACTTCTGCATTTCCTACTATGAAACGTCCTGGTTCAACATACATTTCTGGTCTTCCCATATCATATTCATCAAGTTTTTCTGTGAAGAGATTTATGATATCTGTTGTGAATTTTTCAAGATCTAATGGTTCTTCTGAAGGTTCATATGGTATTCCAAATCCTCCACCAAAGTCTAGGAATTTAAAGTCTACTCCTACATCTGTATGTACTTTTCCTGCTATGTTCATCATAGTTTCTACAGCTAGCATGAATGGTTCTGATTCTAGAATTTCAGATCCAATGTGTGAGTGCATTCCAACAGGTTTAAATCCAAGATCTATTGCTTTTTGATATACTTCTACTGCTTCATCTTCACGAATTCCAAATTTACTTTTTGGACCTCCAGTAATACAGTGTTCATGATGTCCTGCTTCTACCATTGGATTTACACGAATTGATATTTCTTTACCTTCTGTACCTTCGATTTTACTTAATCTTTCTAGTGCTGATATACTATCAAGATTTATCATTACACCTGCTTTGTGTGCATATTCTAGTTCTTCATTAGTTACATTGTTTCCTGTAAATACTATGCGTTCTGGTGTAAATCCTGCAAGAAGTGCTGTGTATATTTCACCAGGTGAAACTGCATCAATGTAGCTTCCTTCTTCTTCAAGAATTCTTAGTACAGCAAGTGATGTGTTTGCTTTTGCAGCGTAGCACATGTGTAATTTTGAGTATTTTTCACTAAATGCATTGTATAGTTTTTGGTAATTGTTTCGTACTTTTTGTTCATCTATTACATATAGTGGTGTTCCATATTTTTCTGCAATATCATTTGCATCAACATCACCAATATATAAGTGGTCATGTTCTACTTTTAGGTTGAATTTATCGTTTATGTTTATCATTATTATCAAAATCCAAATTTTAATTCAAAAATATTAAATGGTTTTATATTTAATTCATATAATTTGTTTTAAAAAAAAATATTCATATCTTTTAAAGTAACATAGAGCAAGAAAATTCTTAATGTTTTTTTTTATTAGATTTTGCCTTCACTACTTCTATTGATTAAAAAAAAAGTTCTTTTTTATAACTATGATTTTTATTATTTATAAATTTTATTGAAAATTTAGGCTTAACGAAAAATTTAATAAAAAATAGTAGTATTATATTTGGTAAGTTAAAATAAGTTATTATCTCAAAAAAAATAGCTTTAAATTTATCTTTAAAAGTACGAGCCCGGGGGGATTTGAACCCCCGATCTTGGGATCCGAAGTCCCACGTCATAATCCTGGCTAGACTACGAGCCCACTTTTATATTAATATATATTATAACTTCTACTATATTATACTTTTTATTATATTTTTTAATAAATATGGATAAAAATGTGTTATGTCCATAAAATTTATTTATATTTTTATATAAAGATAACTATATAATAAATAAATTATTTTTTCATAAAAAGAAAGATATAAAAAAAACATTTACAATTTTATTTTTTTTAACTAAATTTAATTTTTTATACTCAAGAAAAATATATGATAATAAAAATCCAGAAAAAGCAGATGTTTTTTATCTTAATATTAATATAACCTAACGTTTTAGTATGAAAAAAAGGGGAATTAATTAAAAAATTTTTCTTAAAAAAAAGGGGATGTATATAATATTTGAAAAATCATATAATCTGGATAAAAAAAAATAAAAAAGGAGCGTAAAACATGAGAAGTGACAATGTAAAAAAAGGATTAAACCGAACATCACACAGATCACTACTAAGAGCATGTGGACTAGATGATGATGATATGAAAAAACCATTCATAGGAATAGCAAACAGTTACACAGATGTAGTACCAGGACACATGCACCTAAAAGACTTAGTGGAAGTTGTAAAAGAAGAAGTACTAAAAAATGGTGGAATACCATTTGAATTTGACACAATGGCAGTATGTGATGGAATAGCAATGAACCATGAAGGAATGAGATACTCACTACCATCACGTGAAATAATAGCAAACACAGTAGAAAGTATGGCAATGGCACATCAATTTGATGCACTAATACTAATGCCAACATGTGATAAAGTAGTACCGGGAATGCTCATGGCAGCAGCAAGACTAAACATACCAGCAATAGTAATAACTGGTGGACCTATGATGCCAGGAAAACTAAATGGTGAAGTTATAGACTTCATTAACGTAACTGAAGCTGTAGGTGCAGTACAATCAGGTAAAATGTCAGAAGAAGAATTATATGAACTTGAATGTGCAGCATGTCCAGGACCTGGATCATGTGCAGGACTTTTCACAGCAAACACAATGGCATGTCTAACTGAAACACTTGGAATGAGTCTTCCAGGATGTGCAACAGCACACGCTGTAAGTGATCATAAAGTAGAAGTAGCACGTCAATCAGCAAAACAAATCTTCAAATTACTTGAAGATGACATAAAACCATCAGATATACTAACACAAGAAGCATTTGAAAATGCAATAATAGTAGATCTAGCATTAGGTGGATCAACCAACACAACACTACACATACCAGCAATAGCAAATGAAGTAGATGATGTTGATGTTACAATTGACCTATTTGATAAATTAAGTCACCAAATACCATACATCTGCAGTATCCGTCCAGGAGGACACAATCACATGATAGATGTGGAAAATGCAGGTGGAATACCTGGTGTAATGAAAAACCTTGAAAGTTTAATGCACACAGATTGTATGACAGTAACAGCAGAAACTGTAAAAGAAAACCTAGAAGATGTATGTGATGTAAACTATGATGTAATACACACAATAGAAGAACCAGTACGAGATGAAGGTGGAATTGCAGTACTATACGGAAATGTTGCACCAAATGGATGTGTAATAAAACAAGGAGCAGTAAATGAAGATATGCTAGTACATTCAGGTCCATGTAAAGTATTTAACTCAGAAGAAGAAGCAGTAGTAGCTATTGAAAATGATGAAATAATAGATGGTGATGTTGTAGTAATAAGATATGAAGGACCAAAAGGTGGACCAGGTATGCGTGAAATGCTCAACCCTACAGCTGCAATCATGGGACGAGAACTATTCCACGTAGCATTAATAACAGATGGAAGATTCTCAGGTGGAAGTCGTGGACCATGTGTAGGACACATATCACCTGAAGCTGCAGCAGGTGGACCTATTGGTGCAATAAAAGATGGAGATATTGTATCAATTAACGTACCTGAACGTACAATAAACCTAGAAGTTGATGATGCAGAAATACAAGAACGTCTTAAAGATGTAAAACCTGTAGAACGTAACCTTAAAGGATGGCTAAGACAGTACCAACAACTAGCAACAAGTGCTGATAAAGGAGCAGTACTTAAATAAAACTAGAATTACTCATAATAAGAAGGCTAATTACTTAACCACCCCTTTAATATCCATTTTTTTTTATTTACATATTTTTTTTTAAAAATTGTAGAAAAAAACCAAAAAAAATCCTTAAATTTTAGGAATTATAAAAAGGAGGTGTAAAATCTAAAATGTCATCAAAACCTAAAAATCGCAAGAAAAAACAACAAAAACAGAAACAAAAAGCAGAAGCAAGAAAACTTAAAAAACAACAAAAAAAGAAAAATCGACAAAAATATCTAATAAAAGAAGCAGCAAGCTATATAATCATAATACTAGTAGCAGTACTACTAGCATCACACCTAAATGTTGTAGTATCAGGCAGTATGGAACCATCTTTTTATCGTGGTGATATTGTAGCAGTAGAAAATACAAACCTATTTGGAATACAAGAATTTAATCCAGAAAATGATGTACATGTAGGAGATGTAGTAGTATATGATGCTACATGGTATCCAGAACCAGTAGTACACCGGGTAATAGATGAACAAACCATAAATGGAACAAAATATTTTGAAATAAAAGGAGATAATAATCCAAAACCAGATCCTGCTCTTGTAACGTCTGATCAGATAAAAGCAAAAGTACTAACCATTGGTGGACATCTAATTGTAATACCTAAAATAGGATATATAACATTAGCTTTCAGAGGACTATAATTAAAATAAAATAATAAATGAATAAAGGAGGGTTTAACACCTTGTATACAAAACTTAAAAATGAACTAAAAGAAAGTATAGAAGAATCACTAGCAAAACAAAGAATAACACTAGATGATGAAATAACATTTGAAGAACCACCAAACCCAGAAATGGGAGATATATCAACAAATGTAGCATTTACTCTTGCACAAAAACTTAAAAAATCACCAGTAGAAATAGCAGAAAACATCAAACAACATATACGATTACCATTATATTTTAAAAAAGTAGAAACTAAAGGACCATACATAAACTTTTTCATCAACTACACACTTTTTGCAACAAAAATGGTAAACTACATAGATCAAAATTATGGAGAACTACCTGAAAAAGAACAAAGAATATTACTAGAACACACATCAGCAAATCCAAATGGACCATTACATGTAGGACACCTTCGTAACTCAATACTAGGAGATTCACTAAAAAGAATCTTACAACACGCAGGATACAAAGTAGAAGCACAATACTACGTAAATGACATGGGACGACAAATTGCAATCATCGTATGGGGAATGAATAAATTCAACCTAAAATTAGATGATGATAAAAAACCAGATCATGCAATAGGAGAAGTATATTTCCAAGCAAACCAAAAACTTGAAGAAACACCAGAATACAACAAAGAAATTGATGATATACTCTATGAATATGAACAAGGAGAAAATGCAAGATTAATTGATGCATTTGAAAAAGTTGTAGAATACTGTATAGATGGAATAAAAAGCACATTAAAAGATTTAAACATCAAAATGAACCTATTTAAATGGGAAAGTACATTTTTAAGAAATGGTGGAGTAGCAAATGTACTAGAAAAACTACAACCATTCACAATACAAAAAGACATACTATACTTACCACTTGAAAAATATGGAATAGATAAAGAATTAGTACTAAGACGATCTAATGGAACATCATTATATGTAACCAGGGATCTTGCATATCATCAATATAAAACAAAAAACAGTGACATATCACTAGATATACTAGGAGCAGACCATAAACTAGCAGCAAAACAACTAAGCATAGCATTAGACTTATCAGATAACAGACCACCTGAAGTAGTATTTTATGAATTTATAGATCTACCAGAAGGTTCAATGTCAACAAGACGTGGAGTATTCATATCAGTAGATGAATTTATTGAAGAATCAATACAACATGCAAAAGATGAAATACTAAGACGAGATCTAGATTTAACAGAAAAACAAGTAGATGAAGTAGCACGAATCATAGGAATAGGATCAATAAGATTCTACATAAATCAAATATCACCAGAAAAACCAATCACATTTAAATGGGAAGAAGCACTAAGCTTTGAAAGAGGATGTGCATCAATACAATATGCACACGCACGAGCATGTAAACTACTATCAAAAGTAGATAACTATGATGAATATGAAGAAGTAATCTGTGATTATGAACTTGATGATGAAGAAAAAGAACTAATTAAAGAATTATCCAGATTTACTGAAATAATCAGACAATCAGCAGAAGAAAGACGTGTACATCATCTAGCAGAATACACATTAAGTTTATCTAAAGCATTTAACAAATTCTACAAATCACAACAAGTAATAGGATCAGAACATGAAAAACTAAGAATTAAACTAGTAGATGCATCTAGAATAACACTTAAAAACTCACTAAAACTACTAGGAATTAAAGCACCACAATTCATGTAAAACTACTCTTCTTTTTTTAGTTAAAAAGAAAAATTTACATTTCCTTCTTCTTACTCCCTTTTTTTATCTTATTTTTTTTAATACTATTTTTTATCTAAAGATAATATTTTTATAATTCATATTAACCCCTTTTTTTAGTAAAACTTTTAATTGTGTGTTGTAGGCTTTTAAACTATAATTAATATAATAGTAATAATAAATATAATAACCAATAATATTTAAAGCAACATAACTGCAAATATGAAAACATCTTATTTTAATAAATGGAGGAATAATTAGAGATGCGAACCTTAATGATACATTCTGACTATTTACGTTATAAAACTCGGAGTAAAACTAAAATAGCTGAAGATATTGATGATGAAAAAAGAGCAGCAGGAGTAGATAATGCACTTGTAGCATTCATTGCTGTTGAAGAAGATGATGAACAAAATCCTGATGTAATTGTACAAAAGGCTGTAAATGAAATACTTAATGTACAAAACAAGGTAAATGCAGATAATATTGTAATTTATCCATATGCTCATCTTAGCTCATCATTATCAAATCCTAAAGTTGCAACACAAATACTTAAAGATATTGAAACAAAACTTATTGAAAATAACCAAGCAGTACTACGTGTACCATTCGGATGGTATAAGTCATTTGAACTTTCATGTAAAGGACATCCACTATCAGAATTATCACGTACAATAACAGTAGATCCAGTAGCAGAAACAGAAGAAGAAACAATTAAAGTAGATGATGGTGAAGAGGAAGAAGAACCAAATACCATGCTCATACTTGAAGAAGATGGACAAACATATCCTGTAGATGATTACAATTACAAAACAAAAACACTAAAACAATTAATTGATCATGAATTAGGAAAATCCAAAGATACAGGAAAACAACCACCACACGTACGATTAATGAAAGAAAAAGAACTAGCAAGTAATGAACCATCAGCAGATGTAGGACACATCCGTTGGTATCCAAAAGGAAAACTTGTAAAAGATCTCTTATCTGATTATGTATATAATCTTGTAGTAGAACGTGGAGCAATGCCTGTTGAAACACCTGTAATGTATGATTTAGCTGATACTGCAATACGAGAACATGCAGCAAAATTCGGAGAAAGACAATACAGATTAAAAACTAAACACCGAGAATTAATGTTAAGATTTGCATGTTGCTTCGGAGCATTTAGAATTCTAGCAGACTCATTCTTTACATGGAAAAATATGCCTGTAGGAATCTATGAACTTTCAACATTTAGTTTTAGATTTGAAAGACAAGGAGAAGTAGTTGGACTTAAAAGACTACGAGCATTTACAATGCCTGATTTCCACAGTGTATGTCTTGATGATGAACATGCACGTGAAATATTTGCAAAACAAGTAGATATGTGTGCAAAAACAGAAGCAGATCTTGAAGTAAACTATGAAATAGCATTTAGAGTAACACGTGACTTCTATGCAGAAAACGAAGATTGGGTAAAACAAATAGTACGTGAAAACATAAAAAGACCAGTACTTCTTGAAATTTTACCAAAAATGAAACACTACTGGAATGCAAAAGTAGACTTTGCAGCAATAGATGATCTTGGAAGACCAATAGAAAATCCAACAGTACAAATGGATATTCAATCAGCAAGAAGATTTGGAATCACATATCTTGATGAAAATGAGGAACAAAAATATCCAACAATACTCCACTGTAGTCCAACAGGAAGTATTGAACGTGTAATTTGTAGTTTACTTGAAAAAACTTCAACAGATAAAGGAGCAAAACCATCACTACCACTATGGCTTGCACCAACACAAGTACGTATAATACCAGTAACAGATGATCATTTATCTTATGCTGAAGGTATCTATGAACAAATAAAAGATTTAAACATCCGTGTAGATATAGATGATACACAAGAAAGATTAGGTAAAAAAATCAGAAATGCTGGAAAAGAATGGATTCCATACACAATAGTAGTGGGAGATAATGAAGTAGAATCAAATACTATTACAGTAAATAGAAGAATGGATGATACCAAAGAAGAAATAAGTGTAGAACAGTTAGCTGATGAAATACATGAATTAACAAAAGGTATGCCATTTAGACAATTACCACTACCATGCATGGTATCAAAACGTGTAAAATTCTAGGAAAGTTAGGAGGATAATTATCTTTATACTCCTTTCTCTTTTTTTATCTTTCTAAAACCTAATTTTTTTACTTTTTTTTCTATTTAAATTGATTAAATAAATTTTTTTTTAAACATTAACTTATAACTTATAACTTCTATTTTTAAAAAAAATTAAAATAAGAAAAATTCTAAAACTACTTTTTAGTACATATTATTAGTGGTGCTTTTGTTCTTTGACTTGTTATTGATTGTAGGTTATTTATTTGTTTTTCTGGATCTTCATATTCTATATTAAATCCTGCAAAATGACACATGTGAAGTAAATCTTTTCCATATACTTTAATTGTATCATGATTTCCCATGAAAAACCGTCTATATTCACGGTTATATTCTGGTGCTTCTATTTTATATTCTAAGTCCAGATCAGTTGTTTCTTTGATGAGTAGTTTTCCTGATGATTTAAGTATTCGATTAAACTCCCTGAGTATTTTAAAGTCATCTACTTGTCGGTCAAGGAAATGATTTGATATTATAAAATCAACACTTTTATCTTGAATTTTTTGAAGCTTATCTAAGTATTCATTGTTTGTTGTTTTTAGTTTTGTTTTTTGTATAAATCCTTTTTCTGGTATATTTTTGTTGTAGTTTTTATATTTTTTAAATTTATTTTCCATAGCTTCTGATGAATTAAAATTTAGTATTATACTATCTTCATTTATATCAAAGTATATTTCATTATATATTAATCTATCATCACCACGTGAATAACAATTTAAGCATACATAATCATGTGTACTGCCTGTATCTTTAAATCTTTCAGGATTTTCATTTTCACATAAACTACAGTAATTTTTACGTGTTTGTAGGTTTATTTTTGGATCTTCTTCTATATTTTTAATATTATTTTTTGGTTTTTCAGGTTTTATTCCTATATATACTGGTTCATCTGATAGTAGATAGTATATCATATCATCTTTTGGTATTTTCTTTTCTATATTTTTTATTGTGTCAAATCCTGTATCTTCTAAGTCTTTATATACATTTTCTATACCAAAGTATCTTAGATGATCAAATTGTCTGTAGTATCTTGATCTTAGTTCTGGTGTGTTTATTTGTGGAAATTCAAATGTTTTTGGTATGTCAAGTGATGGTATTAAAAATATGATTTTTCCACCTGGTTTTAACACTCTGTATATTTCACGTAAAGCTTTAGGATAATCTGGTACATGTTCTAGTACATGTTTTGATAGTATTAGATCAAATGTGTTATCAGGGTATGGTATTTCTTCAAGATTTATTATTTCATCAACTTGTGGCATTTGTTGTATATCTGATGATGTGTAGTTATCATGATATTGGCTTTTAAAACGCTTATATAATGATGTTGTTGGTGAAGTTTGTAATATTCGTATATCATCATGTTTTAGATAGTCTGTGTAGTGTTCAAGTACATAGTATAATAAGCGTGTTCTTTTTAGTGCATAGCAGTTTGGACATTTTTGTTTTGTATTTGTATTTCTAGTTTTATATGGTAGAAATTCATATTCTGATTCATAGCCACATATGTTACACTTGATTGTCTTGTTTTCATCGAGTTTTTTGCAGTTATGTTCTTTTTGAAATGCAATTATTTTTTCAACTTGTCTTGAATCTATATGTTCATTCATAATAACTCCTCTTCATTTATTATATCTATTGATATTTTTTGTTATTATAAATTTATATTTAAGAGTTTATTTTTTTTGATATTAATTAAGATAAGGATGTTGTATTTTTTTTAGTATAATTTGGTTATTTTTTTTCTATTATAAAAAAATATATTATAACTTATAACTTTTGATAGCATAAGTTATAAATAATTATTTTATATAAAAATAGTACTAAGCAAACTAAAAAAAATAAAAAAAGACACATTCTTTTTTGATAAATGAATAAAAATATAAGGGAATTTGATTTATCATGACTGAAATTATAACAATTCTTAATCAGAAAGGTGGCTGTGGGAAAACTACAACAGCTGTAAATCTATCAGCAGCACTAGCATCTATGGGAAAAAATGTCCTAGTAATAGATATGGATCCACAAGCAAATGCAACCACCAGTCTTGGAATTAAGAAAAATGAAATAGACAACACAATATACACACTACTAACAGGTAAATGCTCATATGTAGATGCAATAGTAGAAACACCAACACCCAACCTATATGCAATAGCAAGTAACATCTCACTAAGTGGAGCTGAAGTTGAACTAAGCAAAGAAATAGGATACCCATACATTTTAGAAGAAAAATTAGAACGTGACATGGTAGATTTTGACTACATATTCATAGATGCACCACCATCACTAGGAATACTAACACTCAATGCACTAGTAGTAAGTGACAGTGTACTAATACCAATACAATCAGAATTCTACGCACTTGAAGGAATGGCAGATCTAATAAAAACAATAAATCTAGTACAAACACGCCTTAAAAGTGAATGCCCAATAAAAGGAATAATACTAACACTATATGACTCCAGGACAAAACTAGCACGTGAAGTTTCAGAAAATGTAGAAGAATTCTTCAAAGACACAGAATACATATTTAAAGAAAAAATACCAAGAAACGTAAAACTAGCTGAAGCACCAAGTCATGGACAACCAGGAGTAGTATATGACCCAGAATGTGCAGGAAGTAAATCATACATACAACTTGCAAAAGAATTTTTAAAACTAAATGGAGATGAAATAAATGTCTAAAAAATCACTAGGAAATGGACTTGAAGCACTAATAAGAGTACCAAAAGAAGATCAAACCCAAATAAAACAAGCAGAACAAATAGAAGAAGAGCTAAAATCAGAATCACAAATGGATAAACAACTAAAAACTGTAGCAAACAACTTCTTAGTTGAAGATGAAAAAGTTATAAAAATTAAAAGGGAAGTTGAAAAAAATCCAAGAATAAGCCTCTGGTCAGCAAACTCAGCAGCATGTCTAAGATATCTTAAAAAAACAATACCAGAATTTAGTATAAGTAAAGAAGCATCAAAAATACTAGATGAAGCAATAAAAACAAAATACCCAGAAGTATGGGCATTATTTGATGATGAAGAATAAATTATTTTAACAATAATTTCTAATCACCAAACTCTTTTTTTTACTAAAATAGTGTTGATTGATATTGTCCTTTTATTTTAACAAATGTCTTACAACGATTTATATTAGCACCCATATCTTTTAATTGTTTTAAACTTGTAATTTTCTTATTTTTACGTTTTAGTGCTTTTATACGCCGTGCTGTTTTAATTCCAATACCTGGTATATGAATAAGTTCATTATATGATGCTGTGTTTACATCAATAGGATATTTATCCATGTTATTTACTGCAATATTATATTTAGGATCTTCTTTTAAATTTAAAAAGCCATCATCATTAAATATGAGTTCATCTTTTTTAATATGATACTGGCTAAATAGGTATTCTATCTGATATAACCTGTTTGTACGCATTGGATCTGATATTTTCTTATTTTCAAGTGGAGTGTCTTTTACAGGTATAAAGGAACTAAAGTAATTATTTGTAATTTTATATTTTTTACGTAAATGATGCGTTTGATCTATTATCTGTTTATCTGTCTCATCATTAGCACCTACAATAAGTTGTGTTGTAAAGCCTGATGGTGCTAATTCATGGTGCCGGTTTGATAATCGTGATATCCAAGATATTCTTTTAATTATATCTTTATTATAATCTTTAGTTGTTGCAAGATCACTTAATCCTTCAGATGTTGCTGATTCTATGTTGATACTTACACGATCTGCAAGTTGCATTGCATGTTTAATATCATCACGTGTTGCTCCTGGTATAACTTTAAGATGAATATATCCCTGATATGAGTATTTATTACGTAAAATATGAGCTGTTTCTATTAATTCATGCATTGTTTGATCTGCATCTTTTTTAATACCTGAACTTAGAAATAGTCCTTCTGCAGTATTATCTTCATAGTATTTCATATAACAATGGGCAAGTTCTTCAGGCGTTAGTTCTACCTTTTGATTTTTATGTTTACTGCAGTTTATACAGTATGCACAGTCATTTTTACACTTGTTTGTGAGAAGTATTTTAAATAAAGGTATTTCCCGATTTCCCATCTTAGCATTATAAATACAATCATCAGTATTTTTTCGTAGTATATTATCACGGTTATAATTTCGTGTGTTACATTTATCATAAAATGCAGCATTTGATAATATTTGAAGATCTTTATATGTACTCATAATTTTAAATCCTGATTCATAATTTTTTTTTAATTTTTTTAATACTTAATTACTTATTTAATATTCTTTTATAATAATAAATATATATTAATAGTTCATCTTTTAATAATTAATATATAATCTAAGAAAAAAAATTATAATAGATATTTTTTTTATAAAATTTGAGATTTAAATTATAATATTTTTTTAATTCTCAAGCTAATAATAGATGAATTTTAAAAATAGAATATAAATGGAGGTAAAAGTGTAATGTCAATGTGGATTTTATTAATTATAATTGTTCTAATTGTAATTTTAATATTTTATATAATAAGTTTGTATAATAAGCTTATTGACTTAAAAAATAGGGTTAAAAATGCATGGGCACAAGTTGATGTACAACTTCAAAGACGTAATGATCTTATACCAAACCTTGTAAATACAGTGAAAGGTTATGCAACTCATGAAAAATCAACATTTGAAGAAGTAACACAAGCACGTGCAAATATGGCAAATGCACAGGGTGTTGCTGAAATTGTTGAAGCTAACAATCAACTAACAGGTGCACTTAAATCACTTTTTGCAGTAGCTGAAGCATATCCTGATTTAAAGGCAAATACAAACTTTATAAATTTACAAGAACAATTGTCAGAAACAGAGGATAAAATATCATATGCAAGACAATTTTATAATGATACAGTACTACAATATAACAATATGTGTCAACAATTCCCAAGTAGTATTATAGCAAATCATTTTAACTTTAAAGAAGCAGAAAGCTTTGAAGTAGAAGATCAATCTGTACGTTCTGTACCAAAAGTTGAATTCTAAAAAAATAATCAAAATTTTCCCCCTTTTCTTTTTTTCTTTTTTATCAAAATAAAAAAAAAATGATTCACCTTTTTTTATTATAAAGAATAAGAAGTAGTCTTAAAAAAAACAGTGGGAGAAAATGGAAATAATTTAAAAATAATAGTTGATAGGGAGGTGACATTGGAAAAATGTTTAATAAAAAATATGTGAAGTACTTCATAGTTTTATCAACTATACTACTTATGATGCTAGCTCCAATATACTCACTTGGAGACTATAGTATAACAAATGTTAATGAAGATATGACCGTTTTAGATGATGGAACTGCACAAATAACACAAACTATCACATATAATATAACAGGTGAAATAAATGGAGTATATCGTACAATACCACTTAGTGGAAATCAAAGTATTGAAAATTTAACTGTAACGACTCCAGGATACTATAATGAACTTGAAGTTCAAAATACATCAACAGGTCAAGAAGTTAAAGTATGGCTTTATAAAGATAAAGAAAAAACACAGAAAGTATCAGATGCAATAGTAAATGTAACATACCATTATAACTTCCTAAAAGGAGTTAAAATATACAATGACATAGCAGAAGTACAATATAACGTCTGGGGAGACTCATGGGATAGTGAAGTAGATAACTTACATTCAACACTTACAATACCAGGACCTATGAATGAAGCTCAATACTGGCTTAATCCACCAGATATAGTAAAAAGTCAAAAAGTAACATCAAACTCTCTTATAACAGAATATGAAAATATAGCTTCTGATAACACTAATGTAGAACAGCGTATTATCATGCCAAAATCATACTTTAAAAGCTATGACAACGCTGATGTAATAAATAAGGATGCAAAAGAAATAATAATAGCTGATGAAAAAAAATACCAAGATGGTATAAATAATACAAATAATGCAATGCTTTTAATATTAATTGCAGATTTAATTCTTATCATCCTACCAATCATAATATACTTCAAGTATGGTCGTGAACATAAAATAAACTTTGAAACAAACTACTTAACAGATATACCATATAATGATTCACCTGCTGTTGTAAATGCACTAACAAACAAAGAATGTGGTGATATAACAATAGATGCATTCCAAGCAACACTATTAAACTTAATTGACCGAGGATATCTAAAAATTATATACTCAAATGAAAAAGACATGGTACTTAAGGTAAACTATGATAAATATGCAGATAATACAGAATTACTTGGATATGAAAATTCATTAATAAATTATCTACGTGAATTTGAAGATGAAGATAACAATGACTATATTTCACTAGAATATCTTAAAGATAATGAAGATCCACAACACTTTATAAAATACTTTAAAAGCTGGACTTCAACAGTAAGAGAAAATGAAAAACTTTATGAAAAAACAGTTAAAATATTTAATGATAAGGGCTACTGGTATGGTGAACTAGCATCAATACTTGGTATAATTTTCGGATTTTTAGCAATATGTGCAGGATTTATACTAGGACGTATTTATGCTTTACCTGTTATAATAGCTTCAGTAATTCTATTTGTAGAATCACTAATTATAGCTAGAATGCCAAGTGTATATTTTGGATCATATACAATTGAGGGTTGTGAATATGTGGGTAAATGGAATCTTTTCAAAAATTATATTAAAGATTATAGTTTAATTAAAGAATATCCACCACAATCAGTTCAAATATGGGGAAAATATCTTGTGTATGCTACAGCTTTAGGATGTGCTGAGTCTGTTGAGAAGAATATGCGTAAATACTTTAACACATTAAATCTCTCTGAGGATGAATTCTACTCATATCCACTACTTGGTGTAGGTTATGACATGGGATTTTTAATGATGTTTTCAACATTTAATCATTTAAACACAATACCTACCGCTAATTCAGATAATGACTTTGGAGATCTAGGATCTTTCGGAGATATTGGAGATATTGGTGGTGGAGGATTTGGTGGAGGTGGAGGTGGAGTATTCTAAGTAAAATATTTTGAATACTTTTTATCTTATAAAAAAAAATAGTAGAAAGATTATATATACTTCTTCAAATCCCTTTTTTTTCTTTTTTTTTTATTCAATTACATATGCTTTATGATTGCAGTGTGGACAGCCTTGATTTTCTGTTATATGATCATCTATCTGGTAGTCTTGTGATCTTTTAATTAGTAAATGTTTACAATGATGACAGTATGTATTATTTTTATATTGTTGTTTTGTTGTAATTTCAGGATACACATATTTAAAGCCCATCTGATTTAGTCTGTCACATGTTTTTAGCATGTATTTTTCATTTGTTGGTTTTATGTGTTTTAGTTTATATACTGGTATGAATTGTTTTATGTGTATTGGTATTTTTTCTGTGCTTATTTCCTTGATATATTCTGCAAATTCCACTACTTCTTTTGGTGTATCATTGTATTCTGGTATTAGTGTGTATTCAACTTCTAGGTGTATATGTTTTTTATAGTAGAAGTTGAGTGTTGAGATTATTGGTTTTAGTCGTCCTTTACATACTTGTTTGTAGTATGTATCACTTGGACTTTTAATATTTAGACATACTGCATCTATATAATCTTTTGTTTTTTCAAGAGCTTCAGGACTAGTAAATCCATTTGTAACAATTGCTGTTTTTATATTATACTCTTGTGCTATTTGTGCTGTTTTAATTATCCATTTTGGATGAATAGTTGGTTCTGAAAATTTCCATGTAATAGTTTCAGCATCATTATCATAAGCCATATTAACAATATCTCTAGGTGAATATTTAACCTTAGGAATAAGCAAGTCATTTTCAAACTGAGTTGTTTTATAATTTGTACATGATGGACATTGTAAGTTACAACCAATAAGACCAACACTTAATGTTTTACTGCCAGGTAGAAAATGATAAAAGTTACTTTCTATTGGTTCAACTTCTATGTTACATGTATATATACGATTTTCATCATCATAGAATGGATCTAGTTTACATTCTGTTTTGTTGGATTCCTCTGTTATTTCACAATAATTCGGACAAATATCACACTTCATACTACTTTTCACCACTTAAATGTTCATATCCTTGAGTTTTAACCTCAAATTCTTTACCATTATTTTCTAAAATTGTAATTTTATCATCACAGTTTACATATCCGATAACTGTAATGTCCTCTAATTGATCTTTATATTTTATATACTCATTTTCATCTAAAATAAGAAGTAATTCAAATTCTTCACCAAAATGAAGTAAATAATCATTTAATTTTTTATTATTACGTTTTGCTACTTGTTTTATATATTTATTATATGGAATTAATTCTTTATTAATTTTAAACCCATATCCATTGTTATTATCATGTAAATGACCAAGTTCAACAGCAAGTCCATCTGTAATATCTGTCATTGCCATAATTAGCTTTGGATGTTTATGTAGAAATTTAAATGTATCATATGGAATTGTTGGTTTTATAAATGAATCAATAATCTCTTGTTTTTCAATTTCTGGTATATCAGCATCTTCATGATATATCAGATCATATGCTGCTGCTGGTGATCCTAGTTTTCCTGTAACAGCTATTAGGTTGTTTTTTTGTATGTTATTTAGAAATTTAATATTTCCATCTGATATTCCTACACTTGTTGCTGATATTATAATTTCATCTGATGTGTTTAAATCTCCACCAATTAGTGTTATATCGTATTTTTCACATGTATCAAGAATTCCATCAATGAGATTGTCAAACTCATCTATACTCATAGTTGGTGGTAATCCTAGTGATATTAGTATGGATTCTGGTTTTGAGTTCATTGCTATTATGTCACTTACATTCACACATACACTTTTTGCTCCCATATCATATGGTGTCATTTTTTTTGGAAAGTGTGTGTGTTCTATTAGCATATCAGTACTTAGGGTGGTATATTTTGTAGTGTTAGGTTGGATTGCTGCATCATCATGATAGCTTTGTATTATCATAGGATGTGTATTTGGAAGTTTTTCATCTCTTTTTTTAAGTAAACGTCTTATGAGCTTTTTTTCTCCTAGTTGTGAAATTTTCATAGTAAATCCTTTAAAAAATAATCTTATAAATAGTATTCTTCTTTTATTTTTTTAATAAAAAAATGTAAAAAAAAGAAAAATTTTGTGGTGGAGAGGTTTATATATTATCTTTTAGTTGTTATTATTTTTATTCAAGGTGTGGTTCTATACGACTTGTAATAATATCAACTATTGCATCATCAGCACCAAGTGGTTCTGTGTATATGATTTCACCATCAAATTCAACTGTTTGAGGTTCTTCATCATGGTGATGATGATGGTGGTGTCCATGTCCATGTCCGTGTCCGTGGTGGTGTCCATGTTCATGGTCGTGATCATGGTGGTGGCAGTGGTGTTCTTCTTCCCCGTTTGCTTTTGCAATTTCTGCTTCAACATCAGCTGGTTCAAGTCCTAGTATTGTTGGAATATCACGTTTTGTGTGCATTCCGTGTGCTAGAAATACTGGTGTTACAATAATTCTATCTACACCTTTTTCTTTAAGGGTGTTAAATGCTGTTGGTATGTTTGGTTCTGCAAGTTCCATGAATCCTACTTCTATTTCGTAGTCTGGTTTGGTTTCTGCATATTTTTCTGCTAGTGTGTATACTACTTCTTTGTTGTATGGTAGTCTACTTCCATGTCCTATTAATAATATTCCTGTATTATTCTTTGAGTTTGAATTTGTATCCATATGTGATAACTCCGTCTTTTCCTTCTTCTCTTATTTTTCTAAATATGACTTCTACTTCATCACCAATATTTAATTCATCCACATCACAGTCTGCGATTTGTGCTGTTATTTTTGCTCCTTCATCAAGTTCTATGATTGCTACAGCATATGGTGAGTTTGTTTTAAATTCATCTGTTGCTGCATGAATTACTGAAAATGAATATATTTTACCGGTTCCTTTGAATTGGAGGTCTTCTATTTCACCGTGGCTTCTACAATTAGGGCAAACTACTTTTTTAGGAAAAAAGGTTGTATTACATGTTTTACACTTAGTTCCTATTAAGTTGTATCGTTGATCGTTATGACGCCATCCTTTTATAATGTCACTCATGATTACTTACTCCTCCGATTTTTTTTTAGATAAATAATTTTTTTTTGTATAAAAATTTTTTTTTAATTATTTTTTTTTCTTTATCAAATTAATAAAGAGTTCATTAATTATTATTTTTATTTAATATTTATGTTATATATTATTATTGATAATTCATTATAAAAATTGGAAAAAATGTAGTTAATAAAAAAAAAGGGGTATTTGGTGGTGAGTAAAAAGACTTTTTTTTTTTACATGTGTTTGCTGATTCTTTCATCTATTATATCAACAATTATATCATCAGCACCAAGTGGTGTTGTTAGAGTTATTTCACCATCAAAGTCTACTGTGTCATATGCTTTGTTTGGTGGATTGTAGTTTTCAACAGGTTGTACTTCAAGATTAAGTGTTGATGGAATATCTATTTTTGTGTGTATTCCTTCAGCTAGAAATACTGGATTTGCAATAATATTTTCAACACCTTTTTGTTTTAATTTTTCTACTGCATCTGGTATTGTTGGTGTACTAAGTTGCATAAATCCTACTTCAATGTTATAATCTGGGTTATCATCAATGTATTTTTGTGCTATTTCTTCAACTACTTCGTTGTTATATGGTAGTGTACTTCCATGTCCTATTAGGAGAATTCCTGTGTTATCTGGGTTTTTATCAGGATGTTCTAGTTCTTGGTTTATTTTATCTGTTATTATTTCTGCAATTTTATCATCAGCACCAATTGGTGGAAGATATATAATTTCACCATCAAAATCTACTGTGTCTGATTTTGCTTCATGGTGATGATGATGGTGATGGTGGTGTGCGTGGTCATGGTCATGGTCGTGATCGTGATGATGGTGTACGTGGTGTGATTGGAATTGTTTCATTTCTTCTGTTTCAAGACCAAGTATTGTTGGTATGTCAACACGTGTATGCATTCCATTAGCAAGGAATATTGGATTTACTATTATACGATCTACTTCTTTTTCTTTAAGAGTATTGAAAGCTGTTGGAATATTTGGTTCTACAAGTTCCATAAATCCTACATCTACATGGTAGTCTGGATGTAATTGTGCGTATTTTTCTGCAACTTCTGTTACTACTTTTTTATTGTATGGTAGTCTACTTCCATGACCTATAAATAAAATTCCTGTATTTTGTGTCATATTTTTCCTTAATCTCCATTTATTTGTGTAATTTTTTTCATTGTTTTTATGGGTTGTATTACTTATTTTTAAATAAACACAAAAAAAGTAATACTTTTAACTATATTTTTTATTAATTATATGTTTTATAATAAATGATTATTAAAACTATTTACTTAAAAAAAAATATCTAAAAAATTACAATTAATATAACAAAAGAAAAAAATAAAATAAGAAAAAAAGGGGGGGGGGGAAGATATTTTTTTATTCTATTAATTTTTTGTAACAGTTAATGTTGAATTTGCTTCAATACGGTTATATTTATCATCTGATGCTACTGCTGTTAATATGTAATCTTTTGCTGAATAATTACTTGGTATCATATATTCAATTGTTGCTATTCCATTTTTAACTTCTGATATTATTGTGTTTCCTTCATCATCTTTTAATGTTTTACCATTAAGTTTAAATATAACTTTTCCAGTATTTACTTGATTGTTTTGCATGTCATTTACTGTTGCTTTTAGTATTGTTTTACTACCTTTACATACAACAACCGGATCAACTTCAATTTTTACATCATATTTTTTTATTGTTAATGTTGTTGTACTGTTAGATTTTGCATATTGATTATTTCCACCATATACTAGATAAATTTCATGTTCTCCTGGTTTATATTTGCTTGTATCAAGGCTTATTTGTGCAATACCATTTGTGATTTTTACAACTTCTACTGTTTTCTGATCAACTTTAAATGCTACTTTTCCATCATAGATAATATTTCCATCTTCACCTAATATTATAGCTGTTATATTAGTCATTTTACCATTATTTACAACTGTTGGAAGAATAATATTGCTATCAAGTCTAGTTATAGCAAATGAACTACTATTATAACCTACTGCTCTTGAATAATTTCTACCAGCATATACTACATCAACAAGTAATTCATCACCCTCATTACCTGTAATGGTATAATTGATAGAAGCTGTTGTACTGTTTTGTGCTTCTACTGTTCCAATTTCTTTTCCATTTACATAGAATGTGAAATATCCTTTCTGATCTCTGAAGTTATAGTTACAACTTGAGTTTAATGTTATGGTATTTCCTACTTTTATAATATCACGAGTTGTAATCCTTGTATAATATGCTGCTCCTGAGTGGTTGTTGTTTTTTAATGTATTTTTACCCATTGATTCTTCATTATAATATTGATATACAGCTTTATCTCCAGATAAAGTACTACTTTTAAGTGAACTATCTTCTATGGTGTTATTTTCTCCTCCAATAATTTCAATAGCATAACAATTACCTTTAAATTCAATGTTACTATTTGATATTGTGTTATTGTTTGAATTTATAATTGTTATAGGAGAAGTATTAAAGTGAGTGAACATATTAATTCCTATTCCCATAAATAGGTTATTATTTGAATTTTCTTCAATTATTATTGCTTTTCCACAACCATCATCATTATTATTGATTATATTACCTGTTGCTGTTATCATATTATTTGATGAATTTGTAAGTATGATTCCATTTGAATATATATTTGATGCATTTAGCATTATTCTGTTTTCATTTGAGTTATTTAATATTATAAGATTAGATGATCTTATTGATGCTGATATATTTATCATGTTTTGTTTTGCATTATTTAGTAGTACTCCTGTTGAATTATTGAAATATCTTAAGTATATACTTTTTATTTTTATATTATTTTGTTTTCCTTTAACTTCAAATGCTGTGATGTTACTTGTTTGTGTATTTTCTTCATCACCTGATATTGAGTTTACTTGTATTTTGTTTCTATTTCCTAGTATTGTTATTATTGTTCTGTTTTGTGATTTAGTTGTTGCTGCACTTATTGTTCCAAGATCTATATTTGTATTATTTGCATTGATTATTATTTTTGTGTTTTCTCCTTGAATATTTATATTTGTAATATTTGTGTAATTTGCATTAATTATTAATGTTGAATTTATAAGTGATGTTATACCTTCACTTGTTATATTAATAGCATGAGTTATGTTTAATGTTTTATTATATAGGTTTCCAGCTAGTATTATGTTGTATTTGTTTGGTACATTATCACGTAATTGTCCTTTTTCATCAAAGAATTGATTATATGTTTCTTCATTTAGGTAATAGTTTAATGCTTCTTCAGGTATGTTTTCAAATATTTCTACTTTATTATTACTTTGTTTTGAAACTGCATTATCCCCTATATTTGATGCATAGAGTTTATTTGATGTTATTATACTTTTTGATGATTTAGCATCAATATTTATTGCATATTCACTTGTTGTTATTATACTATTGTTGTAGATGTTTGTTTCTTCTGCATTATTTAATTGTACTGGTGCTATTTTTTTATCTTTTGTTATTGATTCCATGGTATTTGATGTTATGTTTGTTTGATTTGTATTTTCAAGTTTTATGAGTGTGATTTTTTCTCCAGAAAGTGACATTATAGTTCCATTAATACTCATATTTCTTGTTTGATCTAATAGAATACCTATTATATTTGGACCTGTAATATTAATTTTATTTGATTTTGTAACTGATAAATTTCTACATTCTTTTAATAATATTCCTATAGTTGAATTTGATGAAGAAATAATTGTATTGCCTGTAATACCACCATTATATCTTGGAAGTTTTGAATTCACTGCTCTTATTCCAACAGATGATTTTCCATTTGTAACAATCTTGTTTCCTCCAATAGTTAATATTTGATTTTCTACATTTATTCCATATGTATTTATTCCACTTATTTTTATAACATTTCCATAAATACTATTTTCATAAGTATTTTCTGAATTTATTACTTCTATTGCTTTTACTGAATTATTTCCTACTATAGTTATATTATTATTATCTATATCTGTTTTATTTGAATTTATTATTTCTATTGCTTTTACTGAATTATTTCCTAGTATAGTTATATTATTGTTATTTATATCTGTTTCATTTGAATTTAGGATTTGTATTGCTGTAACTTTTTCATTACTATTTACATTAATATTATTATAGTGAAAGTCTATTCCTGTTTCATTTTCTATTTTTATTGCATTAGCATTTGCTGTTAGATTGTTTTGTCTATTATGTTTCCTTTTGAGTTTAGATCTAGTACTAGTTTTTTATTTGTATTTGTTATACTCATGTTTGTCATGTTAATTTTTGTGTTTTCTGTTTTTATTGTTATGTTGTTTTGTGTATAATCATGATATCTTTTTATTGTTATTGTTCTATTATTATTTAGTAGTAGTGTTTTATTATTTAAGTTTCCAAGTATTAATCTTATGTCTCGTGTTTCATTTAGAGTGGTTGTTTTTATTGTTCCATCATTTTCAAAGAACTGATTGTATGTCTCATCGATTATGAGATAATTTTGATATGTTGGATTGTTTGAATTAATAATGTTATTATTAACTGGTGTTGTTGCTTCATCACCTACAAGAAGATCAGCTATAAAATTATTATTTTCAATTGTGTTATTTTGTGTTTGATTAATAATAACAGTATAATCATTTGTAGTATTAAAGTATGATTTTGTAATTATGTTATTATCAGTATTAAATATTACTACTGGTTGTTGATTTGTATTATTAATTTTTAAACCTGTAATATTTACATACCCATTTTCTTTTGTTACTATAGTGGTATTATATGATATAATTCTTGTGGTTTTTTGTGCTATGTTTAATGTAGAATTATTTATAGTTAGTATTTTATTGTTTAATGAGGCTATTATTTGGATTTGTTGAACATCAGCATATTCTGGTTTTAAGTTTCCATCATCATCAAAGTATATGTAGAATGTTTCATCATTTAATCGTATTATATTAACTTTTGGAGTGTTGTTTATGATAGTATTTTTTCCTGATACATAAGTTACAGCACCATCACCTTGATATGTTGAACTTACTAAGTGATTGGTTATTATTGTATTATTTTTAGCACTTTCACCTAATACTATTGCATAATCATCTTTTGTTGTTGTTATATTATTTTCAAGTACTTGTGTATTGTTTATAGTTAATGATATTGCACGTGTAAATGTATTATTTCGTATTATTGCATGATTTGATTTTAATTCTAGTGCTTTTGAATTTGTTCCTCCAACATTTAATACTCTGTTATTTTCAATATCATAGTTATAGTTATGTTGTAATCTTAATATTAGTATGTATTTATCAGTTGATGATAAACTGTTGTATAATGATGAACCTATAGGTGAATCAAAGGTATTGTTAATTATATTTATTTGAATATCATCTGTATAATTTTTATAGTTTTCCTGAGAAACTACTCCTGTTGATTTATTAAATATATTGTTTGTTAAGTTTAAATTTCCAGCATCTACTGATATGTCAAGTTGATCATTGTTTATGAAAGTACAACCATTAATAACAGTATTAATACCTATAATATCTCTTAAATCGAAGAAATCTGAGCTTCCAGTATTTATTGTTATTCCACTTCCAAGTTTAAATGTACTTCCTCCATCATATCCTATGTTATCTCGTATTGTTGAGTTTATTATTGTCATGTTTTTATCATTTGTTACTGTTCCCCAACGTGCATAGTTTTTCTGGAAAGTACAGTTTATTATTGTGGCTGTTCCATTGTTATATACTCCTGCTCCATAGTTACCTGTACTACTACTTTTACGGTTTGCTTCAAAGAAACTATTTAAAACTGTGAGATTTGAACCATTAGTATTACGTATACTTGCACCTACTCCACCATGGTTATAGATAAAGCTTACATTATCAACTTTAAGATTACCATAATTTTTCACAGTAGATGTAGGATATGCATTAATATTTGATCCTCCTGGATTCCAACAATTTTTAATTGTCATATTATTTATTGTTATAAGTCCAGATCCACGAGTTATAGTCATAGCCCAATTACCAGTAGCATTATTATATGTTGTCCATATGGCTGATGAATCCCATGAATAATCTCCATCTTTTCCTGCAATGGTATAATTTACTTCTCCGTTAATACTTGAGTTTCCAAGTCCTATGAAGTTTATGTATAGTTCTCCTGGTATGGTAAGATTTGTATTTCCTACTCCTTTAAATTCACCATTTAGGTATATGTTTGCTGCTTGTTTATTGTTTTTTACAGTATCTATTGCTTTTTGTATTGTTTTAAATGGACTATTTACAGATCCTGAATTTGAATCTGACCCATTGTTTGATACGTAATAATTATTTACTATAGTATCTTTTTTAATTTCTTTAACTTCTGTTTTTGGTAGAGTTAGTTTTGTTTTAATTTCAGTTCTTGATGTGTTATATTGACTGTTTTCTCCATATATTGCAAGTACTCGTATTTCACGATTATTCCAATTTTTTGGTATTGTGAAGTTAACAGTTGTTTTTCCTTTTATGTTTAGGTTTTGTAGTGTTTTTCCTTCAATTTTTACACAGATTTTACCATATGTTATTGTTTGATTATTTTCATCACGTGGATTTACTTCTATTTTAAGATTATTTCCAGTTATTGTTGTTTTTAATTCTGTTTTTGTGTTTAGTCTTTCAAGACTTAGTTTTGCATTTTTTCTTGCTTCTACTATTTTGCTTGTTCCACCATATACTACTGTTAGTTTATATTCTTTTGATCTGAAGTCATTTGGTATGGTGTAATTCATTTGTGCAATTCCAAAGTTTATTTGTGTATGTCCTATGGTATTGTCATTTATTTTAAATGCAACTTTTCCTGTTTGTATTAAATTATCTGTATTTGTAAATTCTGCTTTTAATGTAACTGTTTCTCCAGGTTTTCCTTTAACATTATTAAATTTAACATTTGTTTCACTACAAACAATTTTTGCAACTTCTTTATCTCCCATTTTAATTGTTATATCTTCAAATTTATTTGGAAGATTATCTAGTTTAATTATTGTTGCATAATTATTATATGGTGTTAATTTTACATTTGTTAAATTAAGAATATCATCATTTGATGAAGAAAGACTAAATTCATAATTTTTAGAAAGAGATATGTTAGATACAGTTGTATAATAGTATGGATCTATTTTATAAAGACTAATATTAAGAATGTTTCCAGTTTTTTGGTTAAAACATTTACCAAGAGGTTGTCCATTAACTAGGAAAACTAAATCATCTTTAATATTATCTCTATTTCCTCCTTTATTTACAAAATAATTATAAGATACATTATATTAGAACCTCTAATATAAATAATATTTTCACGTTTATTTGTATTTTCAAATATACATTCTGTTATATTCTGAATATGGTCTGTAACATAATTATTATTATATATATCTGCATAATAGATAGCTTTATTATCTGAGAAATAACATTTACTAATGTTAAATAATGTATTTTTTGAACTTGCTATAGCTCCACCTTGAGCATAATTATTTACTGTTGCTCCATTTTCAATAAATTCAGTATTCATTATTATAAGTAAAATGGTCTCATTATTAGTTCCATTAATAAATATAGCTCCACCCATGGATGATTGCCCATTTTCTAAAATATTATGGATAAAATAGGAGTTATTAATAGTACATGTATTTTCAGTAAATATTGCACCACCATAAAGATTAGATCCATAATAGCTATCTTCTGTTTTGTTAGATACTGTGTTGTTTATGAATTTTGAATTGTTTATATTCATTACAGATTTAGTGTATATTACTCCAGCTTTAGTATCATTAAATCCATTGGTGAATGTTATGTTGTTGAAGTTTATTTTTAATGTTGTTGTATTAAGGTTAAATAATCTTGTTTTGTTTTGTCCATCAAATATTGTTTTATCTGTGTCTTCTCCATTTATTGTTATTGATTTTATGTTTGATGTATTGGTTATTGTTAGTTCTTCTGTGAATTTGTAGTTTCCATTTTTCACGTTAATTGTGTAATCTGTGTTTTCGATTCCTTCATTTTTTATGTTGTTCATGATTGTTTTAGTGTTTCATAGTCTGTTGCAGTTTGTGTTGTTTCTACTGCCTTTTTTGGTTGTTTATAAGTCTTGTTATCCTTTATATTTTTATTTTTAGATTCTGTTTTAACTTCTTTTTTTTGTTGTGTTTGAACAACTTTACTATTACTATCTGCTATTATTTTATCTGTATTAACATCGTGCATACTTAGAGTTGTATCATTATTGTTGTCTGTTGCACTTGCTGCACTTACAGATATTAATAGTGTTAGAAGTGTTAAACCTAGAAATAAAAATGCTTTACGATTTTTATTCATAAAAAATTTTCCATTATGTTAATTAAAAAAGAAACAACTATTCAAATAAATATTAAAAAAAATAAAAAATACAAGAATAGTTATTCTATGAAAGAATATGTGGTTTTATAATATAATATAAACTTCATAAAACACTTAAAAACAAATATGAAAAATAATAAGAATATATAATTTCCCCCCCCCCCCCCTTTGGTTAGAGTAT